>NZ_KB850179.1:0-186037 GCF_000369745.1 Acinetobacter sp. CIP 64.7
CGATGGCCACGTTTATTACAGAACAGGTAAGCACAATGCGGTTTGATGTAGCCAAAGGCTCTCACCACCTGAGCCATGGTCGTATCCATACCTGCACGCATGTCCATGGGCTGAGTAGACAACCAGATTTCATCAATGCGGATCATGTTGCAAGTGCCTTGAGTAATTCTGCCAAGGCAGGTATTTCTGATGTCTGCCATTTTAGCTGAATATCATTATTCGTATGAGGCACGGTGATACACAACGTGATCCTCTCATCAATAGGTTGGCTGATTGCAGCAGTGTAAGGCAAAGCAATAAATGCTGGATTCACATGAGTAGGATCCTGCACGGCACCCTCATGATGGCTGAAGATCCTGATCCAACGACTGACAAGGTTGGCATTAATACTATGTTGCAGTGCGACCGAAGCGATCGAGGTATTAGGATTTTTGCAGGCATTGACAATACTGAGTTTGAATTCTTTGCTGTATTTTCGGCGTTTTTTAGCAACAGGAGGTGTTGCTGAATATATATCCATGTTCATGGATTAAGTCCCCACTTGTTTTTAGGTGGGAACTAAATTAAGGCTTATAGGATCGCTTGGTAAGGCTGTGTTAGCCGGATGCTTACCTTTCTCGGAAAATATTAGCCAATAGTTCTAGGTTTTATATGTAGAATTAGAGTTTACCCGAGCATCCTGTGATTAAAGCACCTATGACGCTTATTTCATTCAGTGAAGAGCATGCTGATTTTGAAATGTACAGAGACAAAGATTGTCATCAATTAACGCAAGTGAATCGTTTTAAAGGGGGATGTCCAGTTTGTTTGTCTGAGGCCCTTCCTAGGGATGGAAAGTCAGATCATGGTGTTCCTCTGGTTGGATGATATATAGAAAGTCCTGTTGTCTATGACTATATTTTTGACCGTATACTACTGACTGGAAGCTTTTTAAGTGATCATCATAGTGAAAGCAGAAAGGTATAATTAAACTAATGAGCGGCTCCTTGATTTATACAATAAATGCAGATCATGCAAATCGTGTCTATATGGTAGGTGACTTACATGGCTGCCATAGTTTGTTGATACAAGAACTCCAAAAAATTCATTTTGATTTTCAGATTGATGTGCTCATTTGTACGGGTGATCTTGTAGATCGAGGTGAAGAAAACTTAGCGTGTATTTCATTACTAGACCAACCTTGGTTCTATACGGTGCGTGGTAATCATGAAGAAATGTGTATCAAGTCACCTCATGATCCTAAAATAAAAGATATTCATGCACGTAATGGAGGTGAATGGTTTTATCAGTTATCTCAAACACAGCGACTAGAAATTATCGAGCGTTTTAAGCAGTTGCCTTTAGTCATAGAAGTTCAATTGGAATATAAAAAGATCGGTGTGGTGCACGCAGACATTGACATACATAATTGGAATGCCTTTAAGCAAGATATTAGTCAAGGCGACTATAATATCTCTGGTGTAACTTCTGCTTATAGCAATGCACTTTGGGGGAGAGGACGTATCCGTAATCATTCAGAACATTACGATACTGTGGAAAATATTGATGAAATCTATTTAGGTCATACGATTGTAAAAGAGCATACTAAAATCGATAATTGTCATTACATTGATGTTGGTTCCTTTTTTACCAAAAAACTTTGTATTGTAAAAATCCAATGAATCTGACGATGTGGTAGGGGAGTTTGGTGGTGAAAAAAGTTCGATTGATCAAAAAATCAACACTTAAATCATGTATCCTAGCTTGTATCCTGTAATTTTTTAATATTAATTAGTGTAATAAAAACAATAGGGTAGGAGAGGGTTGTTGTCCGTCTGGGCCCACCATATAAAACAACCCCTTACGTGCATTAATCGTAAGGGGTTTTTTGTTTTTGGATATTATGAAATCTGAAGTAAGCAATTCACTTAATTGATCGTCGTTCTTATCTCGAAGGGGCTTTGTTGCACAAACCTATCTGTAAAGGCTTTTTCAGCGATATAATTTTCAAATGAAGAAGCCTACACACAAAATCTACCGCACAACCAATTGGCCCGCATATAACCGAGCACTCATGAGTCGCGGAAATATTGCCATTTGGTTTGATCCTGCTACGCAATGGTATGCTCCATCAAAAGGCAAACAAGGGCGAAATCAAACCTACTCCGACGCAGCTATCCAATGCTGCTTAATGATTAAATCTCTATTCCGTTTGTCTTTACGTATGGTCACTGGCTTTGTGCAAAGTCTGATTAAACTTTGCGGATTAAATTGGACCGCACCAGATTACAGTACGCTTTGTAGAAGACAAAAGCATATTGATATTGCAATCAGCTACCAAAAAAGTAGCGATGGGCTGCATCTACTCGTAGACTCTACAGGCATGAAGTTTCTAGGTGAGGGCGAATGGAAACGCAAGAAACATGGACCTGAATATCGTCGCCAATGGCGTAAACTACATATTGGCATAGATGCCAAAACCCTACAAATACGCGCTATTCAGCTCACAACCAATAATGTCAGTGATTCACAGGTGCTTGGTGATTTACTTAATCAGATTCCACAAGATGAGCAGATTGACTCTGTTTATACCGATGGAGCTTATGACACCAAGCAATGCCGTCAGGTCATTGCAGATCGGCAAGCACATGCGGTGATTCCACCTAGAAAAAATGCGAAACCATGGAAAGATACAAAGAGTAGCTCGCTAGAGCGAAATGAATTACTTCGAACAGTTAAACGTTTAGGCAGGACATTATGGAAAAAATGGTCAGGCTATCATCGCCGCAGTTTGGTGGAAACCAAGATGCATTGCATCAAATTATTAGGCGATAAATTAATGGCAAGAAGCTTTCCTAGTCAGGTGAATGAAATTCATGCACGTGTAGCAGTCCTCAACCGATTTACGGAATTAGGTCGACCACTTACCCAAGTTACGCCTTAAATTTGGCTCAATTAGGGGCGCTTTGCATTTCAAATCTTTGTGCAACAAAGCCTCTCGAAGGACTTAAAATGGGTTGCCTCCACTGATAATGAACTTTTCTAGTTTGCCTTTCAATAAAGATTCTTCGTTACCAGCTTAATAAAAAAGCATCTCCCTCAGATATTACTTTTGTTATCTAAATTCCATAAACATCTTCTTTAATCAAAAAAAAAGTTCATATTTATGAAATAATTGTGATGTAGTTCAAAGAATATCTGCAAAAAAAGTGAAAAGTAGATGAAATGCATTTTACAACTGAAAAAATTATGCTAATTAATATGAGATGATTTTTTAGTCAAAAATCATGATGTTTCAGGACGGAATATCTTAAGAAGCGTATTAAAAAAATGATTAAACAGGAGTTTCAATGATGCTTCAGCTTTTAAGAAAATTGTTTTGTTTGCATATTTATGAGTATGAGCAAATGCAAGAGATCGGGGAACACAGGGAGTGTCGTAAGTGCGGTACGAATAAGGATTAAAGTTTTTGCAAGAAAAGTGAGCAATGGCTCACTTTTTTTATGCTTGTTATGGGCTAATTTCCGTTAAAATTAAAGGGAAATTTCATCACGATGAACAGGCATATGAGTAAAGATTTTCATGCAGATACCTATATCGTAGACAGCAAGCTGGCAGATACGCTGCACTGGCTCAGCCTGCATCAAGATAGTTATGACTCCTTTAGTTATGATGCAGTCACGCAAGCGCTGATGGTGCATCATGCTAATGGAGTAGATCAAATCCGAGTCGGAGATTATCTGAATACCCGTTATGGTATTTTAATTACTGCACATAACTTTTCTGCAAGTTCATCAAGTTAAACAGTTGTTAGCTTGCCATGGCATCTGTAGCCAGACTGCGAACACTCGGTTTTGGCTGTTCTGCAACTAAACCTAATTTTGCAAAAAGTTGCTGATCTCGACCTTGGGATGTATTAGGGGTCGTCAGCAGTTTTTCACCAGAGAAAATAGAATTGGCACCAGCCATAAATGCCAAAGCCTGATCCGAATCGCTTAAGGATTCACGCCCTGCAGAAAGGCGAATATAGCTTTTAGGCATCAACAACCGTGCTACTGCAATGGTACGAATCCACTCAATCACATCCAGTTTTTCTACATCTGCCATCGGTGTACCTTCAATCGGCACTAACATATTAATCGGCACAGATTCAGGATGAATTACCAGAGTTGCAAGCTCATATAACAAACCAATCCGGTCATCACGACTTTCGCCCAGACCCACAATACCGCCACTACAGACTTTCATACCAGCTTGACGCACATGATCCAGAGTATCCAGACGATCATCAAAGCTACGCGTGCTGATGATATGTGAATAGTATTCACGAGAAGTGTCCAGATTATGGTTGTAATAATCCAGTCCTGCATCTTTCAAGCGTTCAGCCTGTGATCCATTTAGCATCCCCAGTGTCATGCAGGTTTCCAGACCGAGTGCTTTAACTTCACGTACCATTTCCAGCACATAAGGCATATCGCGTTCATGCGGGTTGCGCCATGCAGCCCCCATACAAAAGCGTGAACTGCCTGATGCCAGCGCCTGTTTGGCTTCCTGAATCACTTTATCGACTGCAATGCGTTTTTCAGCTTCCAGTTTGGAATCATAATGCGCTGATTGTGAACAGTATTTACAGTCTTCAGGACATTTACCGGTTTTAATCGAAAGCAGGGTGCTCACCTGAACGGTATTCGCAGTGAAATGTTCACGATGAACCTGTTGCGCCTGGAACACTAAATCCATTAAAGGCTGTTGATATAGAGCTTGTATTTCTTCACGTGACCAATCATTACGTACCGCATCACTACTGTTCATCTCTTTCCCTATCTGTGCTTATTTATCATTCGGTTCATCTTAATAAAAATAAGCTTTTGCTTCACTAGCAAAATATGACCTTATATAAATGGCAAAGCCCACACGAGGTGAGCTTATTTTTTCAGTTGCCAGATTATTTATTACTGTGATTTCCATGAATATCCTGGCCATGCAGATCACTACGGTGCTGCTTGTTAAACACGCGCTGATCCTGTTCATGCTGATTGTTTTTTGGGGAATTAATCGGGCCATGTTGCGGCTGCTGTTGTTGTTGCTTCTGCTGGTCATGCTGAAGCTGCTCAAGCAGTTCTTGATTTGGATTTTTTGATGACATCATCTTTCCTCCACTTCATTTCTGACTATTTTTATTTATGCCATAGTCTGAAACACGGGTGTGTAAGGCTTTTAAGTGAAACTGTGAATCTAGGTAAAGTTGAAATATATTTCAATAGTGAGAGAAAATTAGCTGGATTTTGCCAGTTGTTCTTGAACGGCCCAATCGATATGTACCTGCACAATTTCATCATGCTGATTACGCTGTTGCTGAAGAGCCTGAATAATCTGCCCATCAAAGGGCGCATTGCCCAAACCAATGGCGACATTGCGCATAAAGCTTTGATAACCTGTACGACGCATCGGGCTGCCTTCAGTCGCACTTAAAAAGGTGGCTTCATCCCATTGCCATAAATCCAGTAAACTCATCTGATCCAGACCATGACGCGGATGAAAATCCTCTATCGAGGTGACTTGGGCAAAACTGTTCCAGGGACAAATCAGTTGGCAGTCATCACAACCAAAAACACGGTTGCCAATTCCGCGTCGTAAATCTTCTGGAATAATGCCTTTATATTCGATCGTCAGATAGGCGATACAGCGTCGTGCATCCAGCATGTACGGTTCGACAATCGCTTGAGTCGGACAGATGTCGATACAGGCGGTACAGGAGCCACAATGTTTAGTCGCGGGTTCATCAAAGGGCAGTTCGAGTGAAGTAAACAGTTCACCCAAAACAAAGAATGAGCCTGATGTTTTATGAATCAGCAAGGTATGTTTCCCTGTCCAGCCCATACCGGCAGTTTCAGCCAGCGATTTTTCAAAAATGGGCGCAGAATCGGCAAATGGGCGTGATTCAAAATCTCCGACTTTTTCCCGGATTTTTGTCGCCAGAGTTTTCAGGCGACCCCGCATGGTTTTGTGATAATCTCGGCCACGGGCATAACGCGCGATAATGGCAGAGTTGGGTGCATAAGAGATATAACGTGGTTCTGGTACCTCGACCAGATAATCCATACGCACACAGATAATGCTGCGTGTGCCGGGAACTAGCAAAGTGGGATTGGCACGTTTTTCCAAATTCTCTTCCAGAAACTTCATGTCACCATGATAACCACGATCCAGATATTCCTGTAAGCGTGCTAATTCTGCTTGAGCATCCGGTTTGGCAATGACACAATCAGAAAAACCCAATTCTAAAGCCTGCGCTTTAATCCATGCTTTTAGCTCAGCTGGATCTTGTTGATAAACTTTAATTTGCGCTTGAGAATCGGGAGTTGCCATAAACCAAAGACAGGGAATAAGAAATGCAGCAACAAGTTTACCATAGCCGTGATCTACAAGCATGGGAGCAGCGCTGGTTTCAACAGCAAAATAGTTCCTACGGTTTAATGCAACAAGTCGCCTGGGGGATTAGTCAGCGGCTGATCACTTTATTTTCCCAGCAAAAAATAAAAAAAATCGCTGTCTGCTGTGGTCAGGGTAATAATGCCGGCGATGGCTATCTTGTGGCCAAATATCTCAAACAGGCGGGCTTCAGTGTTGATATTTATGCAGTTGAGTTGGGTAATTCCAAAGATTTAGCATCGGCTGTGCAGGAAGCTCAGCAAGCTGGCTTGCAGCCTTATTCGCATTTTGATTTTCAATCTGAATGTGAGGTCTATATCGATGCATTATTCGGAATTGGTCTGAACCGTCAGCTGGACTTTGACTGGCAAAATGTTATTCAAACGATCAATCAGCAAACTGGATTAAAAATCTCAATTGATATTCCGAGTGGATTGGATGCCAATACCGGCCAGCCTTTGCCTGTTGCGATTAAAGCTGACTACACTTTCACGGGTTTAGGGCTTAAGGCAGGACTGTTTACCGGACAAGGCAAAGAATATGCGGGCAAGATCGAACTGATTTCTGCTATCCCGACAGATACTGAGCTTCAACCAATTGCTTGTCTTTCATCACATCAGATTCAATTGCCGAAGCGTGAAGCCTTTGGTCATAAAGGCAGTTATGGTCATGTCTTGGTTGTAGGTGGTCATGCCGATATGGGGGGGGCAGTGATCATGGCAGCAGAGGCAGCATTTGCTGCCGGAGCAGGTAAAGTGACGATCGTCTGTGATGCAAAACACCATACTGCGATTTTGTCACGTGCACCGAATATCATGCTGCGTGATATCAATCTTTTAACTCAGGAGCAACGCCAAGCACTGATTCAGCAGGTCGATGCAGTCTGTTTTGGCATGGGATTAGGTCGTGATTCTTGGTCAGAGCAACAATATACAGCTTGGTTTGAGCTGACTCAGCAATCTGATCTGGAGGTTGTTTTGGATGCGGATGCCTTATGGTTTCTGGCCAAGCAGCCTCAAGTTTTGAATTCCCAGACTTATGCCACACCACATCCAGGAGAAGCTGCAACTTTGCTAGCATGTAGCACTGCGGAAGTTGAAATGGATCGGATTGCAGCCATTCATGCCCTGCAACAAAAATATCAGGGACAGTGGGTGCTAAAAGGTTCAGGCAGCCTGATTCTGGAAGAAAGGCTTTACATCTGCAATGCCGGGAATGCCGGTATGGGAACTGGCGGAATGGGGGATGTGCTGGCCGGCATGATTGCCAGTCTAAAGGCGCAATTTGCGCAAAAAATTTATTTGCATGAAATTGTGACGCTGCATGCACTTGCAGGTGATGAACTGGCCAAAAATGGCGAACGTGGCTTGCAGGCACAGGATATGAAACATGCGATTTATCAGGTCGTGAATCGCTAAGGAGAATAGTGTGCCAGTCATCAAACTGAATATTTCAGGCCAAGTTCAAGGAGTCGGATACCGTTACTGGTTTGCCGAGCAGGCTCAGGCGCTTGGACTGAAAGGATATGTGAAGAACTTGAGCACAGGTGAGGTGGAGGCCGTTATTGCTGGAACAGACTCCCAACTTCAGGAAATGATTACACGAAGTTGGAAAGGGCCTGCTCGTGCAATCGTACAAGCGGTTATTCAAGAGTATCTGGAATCTGAGCTAGATGCTCAAGACTTTATAATATTGCGTTAAACCTTATCGACGACGGCTACTGACGCGACTCCGGCCGCGTGCCATACCACCCAACGCATTTAATACCGCCATTTTACTCATACTGCCTGAGGCGTGGGCATGACAAATAGCAGCAGCTAAAGCATCGGCGGCATCCTGTTGCGGTTTGATGCTGAGTTTTAGAATATTCATTACCATCATCTGCACCTGTTCTTTATCGGCAGCGCCATAACCCACTACCGACTGCTTGATCTGGCGCGCAGTATATTCAGCGACTTTCAAATCCAGATTGACCAATGCCGCAACAGCAGCACCACGAGCCTGACCGAGTTTTAAGGCAGAATCCGGATTTTGTGCCATAAAGACTTGTTCGACCGCAGCTTCAGTGGGGCCATAAAATTTTACAATACGCTCCACCCCGGCAAAGATGCGTTTTAAACGTTCAGGCATTTCTGTCGTTTCTGTTCTGATGGTGCCGGCATCAACAAAAGTCAGTTTGGAGCCGTCTTTTTCGATAATTCCGTAACCGGTTAAACGAGAACCGGGGTCAATCCCAATAATTAATGACATGCCCGCACTTTAAAAATAGAATAATGCCCATATTGTTACATAAGCGTATCAAAAAAGCTTGATCCTGATGAAGCAGTTGATTCCAGCATCCTATTATTTATTTTACTGAGATTAGATTAATTTTCATGAAATTATTTCTTATTATCCTTGCAGGCTTAATCCTAGAAGTATTTGTCTGGATTGGCGTGGGTGACCTCGTCGGGAGCATGTGGTACGTATTTTTCTGGTTTGTGGCCGCATTTTTTATTGGTATGAATCTGATCCGTAAATACTCGGCCGGTGTAATGCCACAAATGCAGCAAATGCAGATGGGACAGATGAGTGCAGATCCTGCATTAACAGGAAATTTACCTAAAATTCTGGCAGGTTTCTTTCTGCTTATTCCTGGATTGATTACCGACGTATTGGCCGTATTGATGCTCATTCCAGCGGTTCAGCAGGTTTTTAAGGCTGCCATAATGAAAGCGATGATGAAGCGTCAGCAACTCATGATGGAAAAAATGATGGGGGGCATGATGGGCGATATGGGTGGGGCACAAGGCCAGAATCCATTTGCCGAAATGATGCGTCAAATGCAGGATATGCAAAATCAGCAATCAGGTCGCGGCGATTCCACCATTATTGATGGTGAAGCACGTGAAGTGAGACCTGAGGCGAAAAAAATTGAAATGAAAGATATCAATCCAAAATAATTGTTTTATTAAAAAACTCTATTTAAGCCGAATCTGATGATTCGGTTTTTTATTGGAACTTTCTAATATCTTTGAACAAACGCTATAATATATTTTTATAAATTTACCTGATTTTAATGTCTCTGCTTTTTACGATCTGTCTCCTGCATTTTGTTGCTCAACTCAGTCCCGGTCCCGATGTTTTGCTCATTGCCAAAAGTGCCGCATCCACCACACGCCAGAATGCCCTGAAAGTTATTGCAGGGATCTCTGCCGGTATCGTGGTTTGGGTAATACTGACACTTGCGGGTTTTACCGTGTTAATTGACCAGTTTCCATGGATTCAACAGGTATTGATGGTGCTCGGTGGTGTGTTCCTGGCTAAAATGGGATGGGCCATGTTAAAGGGTGGTGTGCATAGCTTTAAACATAGACATCAGACCGACGACGATACAAATGGACAGGTGCAAGCTAAAAACTATTTTATGTTGGGCTTATGGACCAACCTTTCTAATCCCAAAACACTGATCTATTTTAGTAGCGTATTTTCACTGGCCTTAAGTTCATCTGCTTCAGATTATTTGAAAACACAGCTGGCAGTGATTATTCCTTTGCAGACCTTTATCACCTTTGCTTTATTGATGCTGTTGATTTCCCAACCAAAAATTAAAACCTTGTACCAGCGTTCGGGGAGTTATATTGATATGATTTCAGGCGGACTATTTCTGCTATTTGCATTGTGGTTATGGTATGACGCACTTATTCTGATGAATTAAGTGGTACATCTTCATTTAATGCTGGAGATATTGGTGAGGTCGAGGCAGGAGAGGCTGAGTTGTCTGGTGTTTTAACCGCCGTTTGATAACGATTAGGCTTTAAGGTGGTTTCAGTATTTTCAGAGCCTTGATAACTGCGACTACGGTTAGCGCGCTCACGCAATCCACCTTTTTTAATTAACTGAACCATGGCACATCTCTCATTCAAATCCACAGCTATTGTAAATCAAAGCTGGATTTGATGAGGTTATTTTCCGCATCTCTATTTGAATTATTTAAGAGTAATAAAAAGACTTGTTTGAACTAACAGGTCTTTGCTGTGAGATGCATGAAATTAGCGAAGTCTTTTATCTTCTTCTTTTAAAACATCCAGTATAGAGTGTTGTATAGGAACTTCTTGTTGTGATTGCACATACAAATGCACGACTTTAAATACGATTGCTGTAACGAGGCAGGCCACAAGACAAAAAATCCAGAAACCAAAAGGGCTGCGAATATGATGTGAGCCACAGTTTGAGCATGATTTTTCTGTAGAGTCGACTACTTTTTCGCAGCAAGCACAATGATATTGATACTGCATTGTTCTTCTCCCAGGATGTTATCCTTTTTATTCTTCGATCATGAAAGATGATTCAATTGGTTTTTTATCATAGGTAGAGCAGCATCAGCTTGCAATAAGCAATTGCTGATAATTACATAGAGACAATAGAGTATAAAAATTCATTACACAAGCAGTAGGATTTTCTTAAAATGTAAGAAATATTTTCATTAATCAAATAATAATCAATGAATTAAGAGTTAATTCTCTTGAAAATATACATAATAAAGCCCGCATCAAGCGGGCTTTATTTGAGCTAGTCTAAAACTTACTGCCCAGAACGGATGATGTAATCAAAAGCAGACAGTGATGCCTTGGCACCTTCACCGGTGGCAATGATGATCTGCTTGTACGGCACTGTGGTACAGTCACCTGCAGCAAATACGCCTTTCACATTGGTTTCGTTGCGGTCGTTAATCACAATCTCGCCACGGTTGGTTAGCTCAACAGCTGTTTCTTTCAGGAAATCCGTGTTTGGCAACAAACCGATCTGCACGAAGATCCCCGCAAGTTCTACCGTATGCTCTTCATCAGTCGCACGGTCTTTATATTTCAGACCGGTCACCTGTGAACCATCACCCAGCACTTCAGTCGACAAGGCATTCTTGATCACGGTGGTATTCGGCAAGCTGTTCAGCTTGTCTTGCAACACCTGATCCGCACGCAATTTGGTATCAAACTCCACCAGGGTGACATGCTCCACAATCCCCGCCAGGTCAATCGCCGCTTCGACACCCGAGTTACCGCCACCGATGACCGCAACACGTTTACCCTTGAACAAAGGACCATCACAGTGCGGGCAGTAGGCTACACCACGAGTTTTATATTCCTGCTCACCCGGAACGTTCATCTCTCTCCAGCGTGCGCCGGTCGACAGAATCACGGTTTTAGATTCCAGTTTGGCACCATTCGCTAAAGTCACTTCCACCAGACCATTGGCCGTTTCGTCTGCCCCTTTGATATCAGACACACGTTGCAGGTTCATGATGTCGACACCATATTCACGCACGTGGGCTTCCATCTCGGCTGCAAATTTAGGACCTTGGGTCTTCTGTACAGACGTAAAGTTTTCAATGTCCATGGTATCCATGACCTGACCGCCCATGCGCTCCGCCACGATCCCGGTCTTAATGCCTTTACGCGCTGCATAGATGGCTGAAGTATTGCCTGCAGGTCCACCACCAATCACCAGGACATCAAAGGTGTCTTTGGCATTCAGCTTTTCAGCATCTTTGGCAGCGGCATTGCTATCCAGCTTGGCGATAATTTCTTCCAGTGTCATACGACCCTGACCAATATGCTGGTTGTCCTGGAATACCATCGGCACCGCCATGATCTTGCGTTCTTCCACTTCTTCCTGGAAGAAAGCACCATCAATCATGGTCGCTGTAGTGCCCGGGTTATAGATGGCGATCAGGTTGAGTGCCTGAACCACATCCGGACAGTTATGGCAACTTAATGATACGAACACGTCAAAGTTAGATTGAACACCCAGGCTCTTGATATTCGCTAGCACTTCATCAGAGACTTTCGGTGCATAACCTGAAGTTTGCAGCAATGCCAGAATCAGCGAAGTGAACTCATGGCCCATTGGCAAGCCTGCAAAGAATACACGTGGTTCTTCACCAGCTTTAGCAATACCAAAGCTTGGCGCACGTGCATTGTTCCCGTCAAAGCGTGCAGTCACCAGATCAGACAGTGCAGCAACCTCGGACACCAGTTCCTGGATTTTGGCTGATTTGTCAGAACTATCCAGAGTGGCGACCAGTTCAATTGGGCCTTCCAGGCGTTCTAATAGGGTTTTAAGTTGAGCTGAAGTATTTTGGTCTAACATTGCTAACGTCTCCAAAGGAGTAAATGTTTATTTGATAACAAGATATTAAATGAATTGAATAAATAGGTAAAACAGTTTGTTTTTATCTTGTTGATCGGATTTACAGATTTATTGAAAAATTCATCATTAATTTCAAAGTTCTATATGGGGGTGAAAGATTAATTTTCAAGTAGTTTAGAGCAAGAATAAGGATTTTCAGCTAAGATTAAAACAAGATATTTGAGACTTGAATGATGGAATTACAACGCGGTATTTATCAACATTATAAGGGACAGCTTTATCAGGTGTTTCATGTTGCCACGCACAGTGAAACTGAAGAAAAGCTAGTGGTTTATCAATGTCTTTATGGGGATTATTCAATTTGGGTACGTCCTTTAACGATGTTCACTGAGACCATTACTACCCACGATGATCGTGAAGTAGAACGCTTTAAATTGATTCAGGCACTTTAAGCCAAACAGACTCAGGGAAGAGTGATGCAAAATTCAGATGAATTTGAAAGATTCATGCAAGAATTATATGAAAAATTTCATAGGCATGACCTTAAACAGGCAGATCGCCTGCACCGATATCGCAATATAGAGCCAGAATCAGGCCGATTTTTATCTATGCTGATTCGTGCGCAACAATCCAAAAATATTCTGGAAATTGGCACCTCTACCGGTTATTCCACTTTATGGCTGGCAGAAGCGGCTCGGCAGACTCAAGCCATGATTACAACTCTTGAAGTTGATGCAGAACGGGTTGCTCAGGCAAAGCAATATGCGACAGAAATAGATCTTGCAGATTTAATCAATTTTAAAGTAATTGATGCTCAGGTTTATCTGGAGGCAGAAAAGGAAATATTTGATTTTATCCTGTTAGATGCTGAACGAGATGCTTATGTCAGTTACTGGCCACATTTGAGTCGATTACTTAAAGCAAAGGGCGGGTTACTGGTAGTTGATAATGTCATTTCACATGCAGCAGAAGTCGAAGAGTTTATTGCCTTAATTCAGCAAGACCCACGTTTTATCATGAGTACTGTACCCATAGGCGCAGGTTTGCTGATGGTGGGATTTCGTTAATTTGATTCGCTCTAATCCATGCAAATTTTATTAAAATGTAAATTATATTCGAGATACTTTTCTACAAATGCAGCTTTATCTTGGCGTCTTAACAGGTCGTCATAAATAAATTCAGGTACGGGATGATACAGTTCAGTATGACCATTACTGTATACAATTTTCAGGTGGCGGCTTGAGGGATTGTATTTCCAAGAAATCACGGTAAGCAGTTTTTGCATATGCGTTCCTCCACTGAATATTTCTTATCTTATCATTTGAACTTATGCCATATGGCTCTGCAGATGTATAGCTCAATTGTAAGAATGGGTAAGGATTATGAGAAAGCGAAGCAAAAGATATGCCTGAATTTTTATATGATGGATCAAGAAAAAAATAGGACTGCAATATTTAAAGTCCTAACAAAATCATTTTAAAAAATAAAATCCCGTATTGCGCTGAGATAAAAGCTTAAACCATAAAAAACCACGCTAAAAAGCGTGGTTTTTTGAATCAGTTCAATCTAATTAAAATTAGATTTTACCTACTAGGTCGATTGAAGGAGCAAGAGTTGCATCGCCTTCTTTCCATTTAGCTGGGCAAACTTCGCCTGGGTGAGCGTGTACATACTGAGCTGCTTTAACTTTACGAAGAAGTTCTTGAGCGTCACGGCCGATACCACCAGCGTTGATTTCAACGATTTGGATTTTACCTTCTGGATCGATCACGAAAGTACCACGATCAGCAAGGCCGTCAGCTTCGATTAATACGTCAAAGTTTTTAGCAAGAGTCCAGTTTGCATCACCAACCATTACATACTGGATTTTTTTGATTTCTTCTGAAGAATCGTGCCAAGCTTTGTGAGTGAAATGCGTGTCAGTAGAAACTGAGTAGATTTCAACGCCTAGTTTTTGGAATTCAGCGTAGTTGTCAGCAAGGTCACCAAGTTCAGTCGGGCAAACGAAAGTGAAGTCAGCTGGGTAGAAGAATACAACAGACCATTTGCCTTTCAGGTCAGCTTCAGTAACTTCAATGAATTTGCCGTTTTGGAATGCAGTTGCTTTAAATGGTTTAACTTCAGTATTAATTAAGCTCATCATTGTCTCCATGATTGAGGTAGTCTTTGATTTTGAATAAGAGTATCGAAATTTTGGTTGATGCTAAAATGGTATTTTTACATTACAAACATCGGAAAAACCGAATTAAGTAAAAATGCGCCACTTCGGCAAAATCGCTTTGTTCATTCAGCAGCATCAAGATGATGGCCTGATGACAAAATTATCTCTTTTTCCTCGTGCTAGCAAACATGATGTTGAAACCAAAAAATTCAAGGGTGAATCAGGAAAAAAGCATGTTTTCCGCAAAATAATTTAAATATCAATTTCAAAATTAAACTGATGATTAAATCTACTCAGGAAAATTCAAGCGTGTCATATAGATATTTTGATAGGTTTATGGCGCTGAATTGAGGGAAATCAGGCAGCCAAAGCCAATTTGTCCGGCACTTAACAGAACTACGACTATCTGAAATCTAATGAACCAAGTAAAATAAACCTTTCCTGTTTTTTGATGTGGGTGTTTTCTCTGTGCAGAGTCATTTAAATGTAGATCAATGGATAATGGCGCGTGACCGTCACCGTTTAAATCGACTGAAAAAGGGGAAAGACGCAGATGCCAAGCAGTATCAGGAATTATTTGAAAAATCCAATCTGAAAGTACGGCAACGGCTTGAACGTCTTCCGAACATCAAGCTGAATCAGGATCTACCGGTTACTCAGTACACTGATAAGCTGATTGCCGCGATTCAAAAGCATCAGGTGATTATTGTGGCTGGCGAAACCGGTTCTGGTAAAACCACCCAGTTACCGCAAATTGCTATGCTGGCTGGATGTGGCCTGACCGGAATGATCGGACATACCCAGCCGCGTCGACTGGCAGCCCGTAGCGTATCACAGCGTATTGCCGAAGAAGTTGGCGAAAAACTCGGTGAATCAATTTCCTTTAAAGTACGTTTTACGGAACAGGGTTCACAAGACTCAATTGTGCGTTTGATGACTGACGGTATTTTACTGGCCGAACTGACGCATGACCGCTACCTGACCAAATATGACACGATTATTATTGATGAAGCGCATGAACGCTCACTGAATATCGACTTCATTATGGGTTATCTGAAGCAACTGTTGCCGCGTCGTCCCGATCTGAAAGTCATCATTACTTCTGCAACCCTGGATGTAAACCGTTTTAGCAGTTACTTCAATGGTGCACCAATTTTTGAAGTAGAAGGCCGCAGTTTCCCAGTCGAGCTACGTTATCGCCCGATCTCGGAAATGAGCATTGGCGGTAGTGATGATGACGAGTTTGATGACTTTGAAGAAAATCTGCCTCGCGCTGTGGTCAAAGCAGTCGAAGAATGCTTTCAGGATGCACAGGAAAAAGGCCATCCTGAACATGCCGACATCCTTATTTTTGCCAGTACTGAACAGGAAATTCGCGAGCTACAGGAAACCCTGATCAAACATGGGCCACGCCATACGGAAGTATTAACTTTATATGCGCGTCTGGCGCTGGCTGAACAGCAGAAAATCTTTAATCCTTCTGGTGGTGGGCGACGCATTATTATTGCCACCAACGTGGCAGAAACGGCTTTAACCGTTCCGAATATCCGTTATGTAATTGATAGCGGTTTTGCGCGTATTTCACGTTATAACTATCGTTCACGGGTGCAACGCCTGCCGATTGAAGCTGTTTCTCAGGCAGCCGCGAACCAACGTAAAGGTCGTTGTGGCCGTATAGCGCCGGGTGTCTGTATCCGTTTGTATAGCGAAGATGATTTTCTGAGCCGTCCTGAATTTACTGAACCGGAGATTAAACGGACCAACCTGGCATCGGTGATTTTGCAGATGCAAAGTCTGGGCTTGGGTTCACTGGAAGACTTCGATTTCATTGAGCCACCAGATCATCGTCTGGTAAATGATGGTCGTAAATTGCTGATTGAACTCGGGGCAATGAGTGAAAAGAAAGCGTCTCATTCTCAAGATAATTCCCCTGAAGTTACAGATGAAAAGCAATCTCAATCTGCAACTTCTGCCCCCTTAAAAAAAGGGGGAAATGTTAAGGTGGGAGATGCACTAACCAAAATTGGTCAGCAAATGGCGAAAATGCCGATCGATCCACGTCTGGCCCGCATGATTCTTGGTGGTGCACATTTTGGCGTGCTGAACGAAGTTCTGGTGATTGTGGCAGCGCTTGCAGTTCAGGATCCGCGTGAACGCCCTGCGGACAAGCAGATGCAGGCAGATCAGAAACATGCACTATTCCGTGAAGCTGATTCTGATTTCCTGTTCTATATCAAGCTCTGGGAGACGCTGCACAATAACCGCGAAAGCATGAGTGAAAATAAGCGCCGTACTTTTGCGCGTAATCACTTCCTGAGCTGGCTGCGTCTGCGTGAATGGAAGAAAACTCATGAGCAGCTGGTGGAGTTGGCTAAGGGTTTAAAACTGTCATTTAATGAAAAGAAAGCCAGTTATGAAAATCTGCACCGTGCCTTGTTGACCGGTCTCTTATCGTTTATCGCCAACAAGACCGATGAGCGTAATGTTTTTATGGCGGTGCGTCAGCAAAAAGCACGGATTTTCCCGGCTTCTACCTTGCACAAGACCAATACGCCGTGGGTGATGGCTTTTGAGATGGTGGAAACCTCTCAGGTATATTTACGTACCCTGGCCAAGATTGAGCCGGAATGGATTCTGCTGGCCGCGCGTGACCTGCTCAAGCATCATTATTTTGAACCGCACTGGTCGAAAAAAGCCGGTGTGGTGAATGCCTATGATCAGATTTCATTATTTGGTCTGATTATTGAGCCGAAACGCCCAATCAATTATGAAAAAGTAGATCAGGCGGCCGCACATGAAATTTTCTTGCGGGATGCTTTAACCACTGGGCATTTAGGCATTACTCCACCATTTTTAAAGCATAACTTGCTTAAACTGGAAGAAGTCGAGCGAGTAGAAGACAAATTACGCCGTCGTGATCTGGTGGTTGATGAAGAAACCATTTACCAGTTCTATGCCTCGAAAGTGCCGCCTGAAGTGGCTAGCCGGCGTAGTTTTGAAGACTGGCGTGCCACAGTAGAGCCTCAGAATCCGCGTTATTTATTTGTTGATGATGATGCGCTGTGGCTGAATGACCGTCCGACGACACAGCAATTCCCAGACTATTTGCAGAATGGTAGCCTGCATCTGGCTGCAACCTATCGTTTTGACCCGAGTCATGATGAAGATGGCGCGACAGTTAAAATTCCACTGCAAGCTTTGGCCCAGGTCGATGAAGGTATCTGGTCATGGGGAATTCCGGGATGGCGTCTGGATCTGATTGAAGCATTGCTAAAAGCTTTGCCGAAGGACAAGCGCCGTAATCTGGTGCCGATTCCGGATACTGCACGAAAACTCATGGCAAAAGTAGATGCGCAGGATTTACAGAAGCATATTTTTAGTTTTTTGGCATTCCAGTTGCGTGGTGATCAAATCACTGAGAAAGATTTCAGTTTTGACCGGGTCGATCAGTATCTGTTGCCATTTATTAAAGTGACTGATGAAAAAGGCCGTGTCATTGAACAGGGGCGTGATCTGGCGGAGCTGAAAGCACGCTGCCGCACTGAAACGCATAGTCCGGTTAAACAGCTTAAAGGTGAATTTAAAACCTTCCCGGAAAGTTTCGTATTTGAAGCCTCGCAAAAAGTCACCGGTGTCGTGGTCAAGCAGTATCAGGCGCTGGTTCCGACCAAAGCTTTTGCTGCCCTGGAGCAGAAAGATGAATCGGGTGTAGTGATCCAGACTTTTAATGATCAGGCTGAAGCGATCAAAAAACATCGTGAAGGGGTGATCCGACTGGTGCATATGCAACTCGGAGACTTGACTCGTCAGTTGAAAAAACAGATTTCCAAACCTCTGGCGCTGGCTTATTCGCCACTCGGTGATAAGGCACAACTGGAACAAATGTTAGTTTATGCCACACTACACATGTCCATAAATGAGCTGCCTGTCAATGCGCAAGAGTTCCAAAAGCTAGTTGAAGATGTAAAAAAATCTTTCCTGACTTATGGCCAAATTGCCCTGAAAGAGATCACGGATATTTACATCCAGTGGCAGGAAATTCGCCGGAAATTATTGGTTTTAGACCATTCTGTGTTTGAAAAAAATATCAATGATATTGAAGATCAGCTTGATTTAATGAGCCTTTCTGACTTTGTATATCGTAAACCTTCCGATGTGTGGAGCGAATTTCCACGTTATTTAAAAGCCTTGATATTGCGTTTAGAGCGCTTGCCCAATAATCTACAAAGGGACAATTCCGCCATTGACCAAATTGATCAATGGATGGAAAAATTATTCAAGTTTAAAGATGACCCTCGCCTGAAAGAATTGTATTTCATGGTCGAGGAGTTAAGAATCTCATTGTTTTCACAACCGATGAAAACAAAAGCACCCGTGTCTCCAACTCGCTTGCAAAAAGTATGGGATCGTCTTGGAATCAGTTAAGATATAGGTAATTCAGATAAGGAATTTTACATGGGCATCCGCATTACGGGTACGGGCTTATTCCATCCGGAACACGTCATCACCAATGAAGAATTAGTTGAAAGTTTAAATGCTTATGTGGAACTGTTTAATCACGAAAATGCTGACAAAATCGCTGCAGGCGAAGTTGAAGCGCGTCGTGGTTCTAGTGCAGACTTTATTGAAAAAGCATCTGGCGTACAACGCCGTTATGTCGTAGAAAAATCAGGTATTCTTGATCCAAAACGCTTACGTCCAAATTTACGTGAACGTGCAGATGATGAAATTTCACTGCAGGCAGAATGGGGCGTAATTGCAGCCAAACAGGCAATGGAAAATGCCGGTGTGACTGCCGAAGACATTGATATCGTGATTTTGTCATGCTCGAATTTGCAACGTGCTTATCCTGCTGTCGCCATCGAAATTCAGACTGCTTTAGGCATCAAAGGCTATGCCTATGACATGAATGTGGCCTGCTCGGCAGCAACATTTGGTCTGAAACAGGCTTATGATGCGATCAAAGCTGGCGCGCGCCGTGTGTTATTGGTGAATGTGGAAATTACTTCTGCACATACCGATTTCCGTTCACGTGATTGTCACTTTATTTTTGGTGATGTGGCAACCGCTTCAATTATTGAAAATACTGACAGCAAAACCGGTTTTGAAATTCTGGATTCTGAGTTGTTTACCCAGTTCTCGAATAACATCCGCAATAACTTTGGTTTCTTGAATACTTCTGAAAATGCTGACATTGACGACAAACGTTTCCGTCAGGATGGTCGTAAGGTATTTAAAGAAGTCTGTCCACTGGTTGCGAAAATGATTACTGCGCAACTGGAGAAGAACCAGATTGAGCCGACAGGTGTTAAACGCTTCTGGTTACACCAGGCCAATGCCAGTATGAATGAACTGATCCTGAAACTGGTGGTTGGTAAAGAAAATGCCAAACCTGGTCTGGTACCGATCATTCTGAACGAGTTTGCCAACACGTCTTCTGCCGGGGTGATCATTGCCTTGCATCGTACTGCACATGAAGTTGAAGATGGTGAATACGGCGTGTTGTGTTCATTTGGTGCGGGTTATTCAGTAGGTTCGATTCTGGTCCAAAAACGCGTGGCATAATCCGGAGTAGATAGGGAGCAGACAGCTTGCAGGTCAAACATGATGGGCAATGGATTAGACGCTTAAGTGCCTTATCCAAATTATATTTTACCCCTACCTTTTTAGGGGCTGAATATATTGATGCCAGTCGGCCTGCAATGTATGTCGGTAATCATTCCATGTACGGCATCTTTGATTCGCCGATGCTGATTGATTACCTCTATAACGAACATAAAGTGGCTGTGGTCAGCATTGCGGATCATAGCCATTTTTATGTGCCCTTATGGCGTGAAGCCGTGAAGAAGTTTGGGGCAGTTGATGGCATCCAGCATTATGTACGTGCTGTGATGCAGCAGGGTTATTCTATTCTGGTCTTTCCGGGAGGTGGACGCGAAGTACTCAAACGTCAGGGTGAACAGTATCAACTGATCTGGAAGCAACGCTACGGATTTTTAAAGCTGGCTCAGGAATTCAACTATGATATTGTCCCTTTTGCTGCGCTTGGTGGGGATGAAGTCTATGAGATTGGCTTTGATGCCAATAAGATCATCCAGCATAAATATTTTCAAAAACTCCTCAAAGTACCACAACTCAATAAATTATTACGTCAGGGCGATGTGATTCCATCTTTGCCTAAACGATTATTCCCAAAACGCCTGCCATTTTATTTTCAGTTTATGCCGCGACAATCGATTGCTCAGGTTCAGACTCAGGAAGAGCTGATTGCATTTCGACACAGCTTGCAGCAACATATTTATACCGGCTTGG
The DNA here is from genome assembly GCF_000369745.1 of Acinetobacter sp. CIP 64.7. Taxonomy (GTDB): domain Bacteria; phylum Pseudomonadota; class Gammaproteobacteria; order Pseudomonadales; family Moraxellaceae; genus Acinetobacter; species Acinetobacter fasciculus. The sequence goes on from NZ_KB850179.1 coordinate 21,014, forward strand.
CCGAGCTTAAGGCGCTACGTCAGCAAGACTAAAAAAGAAAAATTCTTCCTGTAAAATCTAGGCTATGATCTATTGAAATGTTCTATTTTTAGCAATGAGGATGCATGGACGGTTTTATAGTGCAAGTGATGCCATAATGTATTTTTAAGTGTTCACTGATTGGCGATCAAGGACTCAGCATGATCCAATATAAAAATAAGATGATTCTAAGATGACCGAGGTGTACGTATGGAACAGGAAAGCTTGGTAGCATCTTTAAGGTTATTGGCACAACAATGTTTACGGATTTCTCTGGAGCTCAACCAGCTTTATCTTGATCAGATGGCAATAATTGGTCATCTGAATGCACAAAATTTAATAAAAATTCAGCAGGATCAGCATCGGATTGAATTGCTGGATGGCCTGTTTTATATCCAGTTTTGTACTCCACGTGCATTAGACTCTGGAACTGCGCCTGCTTTGGTCGACAGTCATTTTTACTTCCAGAAGTACAAAGCAGAAGCGCTAGAGGAATTCTTTTTACAGGACATCTATTTCCTGACCGGGGATTTAAAACCGCAGCATTCGCTATATTTACGCGACAAAGCCAAACAGTTGCGTCAGCTTATCCTGGCTCAGGTTTATGCGTGGGTTAATGGCCCGGAACGGGTGTCCGAATTTTTGCGACAGATGTCGGTTGTTCAGGCTGAGATTATCGACCACCAGCTGATCAAGGCCGGGTTGTATACAACACCTATCATGCAAAACTTTGTTCAGAATGAACAAGAGATTCCACAGCAGATTCTTGAAAGCTTGCAACAGGCTTTTTCTTTGGAGTGCCTGCAGCAGGATGAATTCTTTTCGATCCAGTCATTGATGGATAGTCTGGATGAGTTCTGTTTTAGCGCCGCACAGTTTTTGCCTCCGGCGATGTTCCGGATTATGTCGCTGTCTTTTGAAGAGCGCTTTAATCTGCATGAATTGAAAGATCACACTGATGATATCTGTTTGCTATATCGGCATGCTGAGGAGCAAAGTAATCTGCTCGGTTTTGTCCGATTGATGAACCGGGACGTGTGGCATCGGGATGATTTATTATCCAAACGGAATTTCCTGGAAAATCATCCGTATTTATGGCAGAAAAAAGTAGCCCGATTGCCACTATTTGACTGTCATCGTGCCGTGAATTGGATCTTCAAGCAACCGGCCGAGGTACTGGACTGGATCAGTAATAATATCCAGCATAGCAGTGTGCGGGTCGCAGTAACGGCCCTAAGTTTTATAGACAGCCACCATATTCATCCACAGATTATTCTGGCGACTCTACAATATTTTCAATATGTCTCAGCGCGACTGTTTATTCATAGCATGCATGAATATGCAATCCAGCATGACTGGTTTCAGCATCAGTATAATCAGGCGGTGGTATTAAAAGGCACACGTCAATCAATTGAGGATCAACGGATTGCGATTAGTCCCTCAATTCTGTATCTGGACGAATGGATGGAGCTGCTGCGCAATGTGGTTAAAATGGATGATCAGCTGACTAAAAAGGTTTATCTGAACTTGAGCCGGATGATGCAGGCTTATATGCAGCATTTATATAAAATTACGGCGCATTTACCCGATGAGGTTCTGGTGTATATTCAGCCTCAAAGCCAGCAGAATCGTGATTTCTATAATGTTCTGCACCGCTATCGCATTCCTTTTACTGAGTTCAGGCAGCTGTTTTATTTGCAAAGCGGGCATGTACGTGAGTCGCTATTTGACAGTTATGTGCGTGACTATCTGGTAGAGTATTTTTCCAGCCATACAGAAATACCGAAAAATCTGAGCTGGACCAGTTTGTTTAATCAGGCGGTCGTCTGGCATGATCAGGTTCAAAAGCAGGAAATGATCGCCAAGCTGAAAAAACAGTTCGCACTGGTGAACTGGACACCAATCACTCAGGTTTCATTTTTACTGTATTTCAACTGGCGTTTTGAAGAACTTAAAACTTTGGATCGGATTTTAGAGGAATCTAAAATTTTCAGGAACTGTCTGGCGGCAAGCTATGCTCAGCAAATTTTGGAAGGGCAGTATGTGGCCTTTCGTATGTCTCATCCTGCTGTGCGCCTACCCTTGATCTTGGGGTGTCAATTAGTGAATGGACAGGTGATTTTTGATCAGCTGGAATATCCGAATAACCAGAAAGCAGAAGCTGAATACAGTAATATCGCCATGCATTTTATTAACTGGCTCAACTTGCAGGCCTGACAGTTCAATACAGCTTGTTTTCCTCCATGACGCTTAACTTTTCCGCTAAAAATCGTTAGGCTATAGCCGTTCTTTTACGGTATTGCTCTTATGAAACAGGAAACTGCCCTTAAGTTACTCAAAGCAGGAGAAAATGTCTTTTTAACCGGTTCTGCCGGTGCAGGAAAAACCTATACGCTGAATCAATATATTAATTATTTAAAGGCACGTAAGGTCGCCGTCGCGATTACCGCATCGACCGGTATTGCAGCCACACACATGAATGGTATGACTATTCATACCTGGGCAGGCATTGGCATTAAAGACTTTTTGTCTGAAGAAGACTTAAAGCGGATGAAAGAGCGCAAATACTTAAAAGAACATCTGGAAAATGCGCAAGTCCTGATTATTGACGAAATTTCAATGCTGCATGCCAAGCAGCTGAATCTGGTCAATCAGGTATTGAAATATTTCAAGGAAAGTGATGAAGCTTTCGGTGGTATTCAGGTGATTGTAGCAGGGGACTTTTTCCAGTTACCGCCAGTCGGTAAAAATGATGAGCGCAACCGCGACAAATTCTGCTTTATGTCGGATGCCTGGGTCGAAGCCAAGTTTCGCGTTTGCTACCTAACTGAGCAGCATCGTCAGGGCAATGATTATTTGAATGACATTCTGAATGCGATCCGTGCGCAGGCGATTAGCCATGAACACCGCACTGCTTTACAGGCCACGCGACATCAAGAAATTGGTGATACCTATACGCGCCTGTATACGCATAATATGGATGTGGACAGTATTAACTTTAAACATCTGAATGAAATTGACAATGATCCGCGCCAGTTTGATGCGCAGTGTGATGGCAATGAAAAGCTGATCGAGACTTTAAAATCGTCAGTGCGAGCGCCTGAAGCCTTAACCCTGAAAAAACATGCCAAAGTCATGTTTGTGAAAAACAACTTTGATATGGGTTATATCAACGGCAGTTTGGGCGAAGTGATCAGTTTTGAAGAAGATGATGAATATGGTGTGCTGCCTAAAGTCAAACTGACCGATGGCACTACATTGGTGGTTGAGCCTGAAACCTGGTCGGTAGACAATGAGGCCGGTAAAACCATTGCCAGTTTCCAGCAGATTCCATTGCGTCTGGCTTGGGCGATTACCATTCATAAATCACAAGGCATGACTTTGGAAGCCGCTGAAATTGATCTGAGTCATACCTTTGAAAAAGGCCAGGGCTATGTCGCCTTGTCCCGTTTAAAAAGCTTAAATGGCTTACGTTTAAAAGGCTTTAATGAACAGGCTTTGGAGCTCGATAGTCTGGCGATTAAAGCCGATCGCCGTTTTCAGGAACTTTCTGATGAAGCCGAAGCGAATTTCGAAAATGTCGATTTGACTGCGCAGCACAAAGCCTTTATCCGACATTGTGGCGGGACTTTGAATGAAGTTGAAATCCAGCGCAATGAGAAGAAAATTGCCAAGAATGCTGGAAAACAAAGCTATGCCACTGCAACGTTAGATGAAACGCGTGAACTGTTTGAAGAAGGCTATGAAATTGCCGATATCGCGACTGAACGTGGTTTGACTCCGGCAACCATCATCAATCATTTGGGACGTTTGCATAAAGAGCAGGGACTGGATATTTCAGTTGCCCATCCGGGTGAAGAGGTCGTGGAGCAGGTGCGCAAGATTTATAAACGCTTGACCAAGCGTCAAAATTCGGAACATTTTAATGATGACGGTTCTATTAAGCTGCGTCCGATTGTGGAATTGACTACGCCTAAAATGGCTTATGACCAGGTGCGTCTAGCACTACTATTTGTAGAGTAATCATCAAAATGATGTTTAAGAATTCTTAAGATGCACAGTTTATTCGTATACGGCACGCTTCGTCCGCAGCAACCCAATGCCCATGTGATGAACGGATTGGGGGAAGCTGGAAAGCCGGTTATATTCGTGGGCATTTGCAGCAGCGCGGTTGGGGTGCTGAGCTGGGCAGTCCGGGTATTCAGCTCAGTGATTCGGGAGAGACTGTTACCGGTTATGTATTCATATCCGAGAATCTCCCTAAATATTGGAATGAGCTGGATGTATTTGAAGGCGATGAATATCAACGTATTCCGGTTAAAGTATATTTGGAAAATGGTCAGATGGTAGAAAGTTTGGTCTATGCTTTGAAAGATTAGACTGGTAGGTGTCATTTATTGAATTTCTGATTTTTATCAGGTCACCGCTTTTAAAAATCATTCACTTTCCTTTGCTTGAATTTTGAAAGATCGAATTAATAAATATTCCGTTGATTTGATAGTATCTTCTGAGCAAGCCTGACGTACTGCGTTAGAGATTAGCGCAAGATAATCATCGGGCGATCTGCATATTTCCCGTTATATGATTATTTTTGAGAAATCTTTGCATACTGGTGAAGGGCGCTGATGATTTGAACATTATTGTGTACTAATCAATAAGGATAAAATCCCAGCCGCAATTAAAGGACCGACTGGAACACCGCGTAATACTGCTACACCTGCTACTGTGCCTAATAACAGTCCGGCCACTACATCTGGCTGAGTGGACATCAGCTTCACTCCACGTCCTCCCAGCCAAGCGACAAAGACCCCAATCGCGATTGCCAGCAAAGACTTCCAGCTCAGGAAAGATTTGAGAATACTTTCCCCTGAAATTTTGCCACTGGCAATTGGTGTCAGAACACCAATGGTCAGAATAATAATGCCGATATTTAAACCGTGCGCCTGCACATAAGGCAATAAACTGCTGAGAGGCGTGATTTTTAAAACAATTAACACCGCTGCAGCAATGGTAACGGCACTATTGTGACTGAAAATACCGCAAGCCAGTAAAACCAAAAGAACAATCAGATTCAAATCAAGTTGCGACATAAGCGGGAGAGAAAGAATGAAAAATAAAGCTATTGTAGAGCTTTTCAACGCATGATACCTAGAAAACAGCGTAAGAAACCAAATTCATGACTATTTCAGGATAGAATGCACAGGTCTTCACTCGATACAGGTATAAACAGATGCTATTGGAAAAAATGTTGCAGTCACAAGGTTTCGGCTCCCGCAAGCATTGTCAGCAACTGATTAAAAATGGTGCTGTTTCAATTCAAGATGAAGTGATTGACAATCCCAAACATAAACTGGATTTGAATCACTTAAATTTCGAGGTTTATGGGAAAAGTCAGACCTATCGGGAAAAAGTGTATATCGCCTTAAACAAACCACAGGGCTATGAATGTTCACATCAGGCGACACATCATTTTAGTGTGTTTGACCTGTTTGATGACATTCTGCTGAATCGGGGGATTCAGTGTGTGGGGCGTCTGGATCACGATACCACCGGACTGCTACTCCTGACTGATGATGGACAGTTCCTGCAAGCGCTCACCCATCCTAAAAAGCATGTCGCCAAAGTTTATCAGATGCAAACTGCGGATCCAGTCACGGATGAACAGATTCAGCAACTAGAACAAGGTGTCGAATTGAGAAATGAAAAAGGCATTTTTGCAGCTACTGAAGTGGCTCGTTTGGCTGAAAATCGTCTGCAAATGACCATTCATCAAGGTGTCTATCATCAGGTAAAACGCATGCTGGCTGCCGTAGGCAATAAAGTTGAACAGCTACATCGTGCACAGATTGGTGCTTTGGCCTTGCCTGAACTGGCTGAAGGGGAATGGCTGTATTTAAATGCTGAACAGGTGGCGCAGGCCAAATTCCGCTCGGAATAATAAATTTTTTATTCGCTTGAAATGTGATTAAAAAGTTCAGGACTTATTTCAGGAAACAGTGATAAGTCTGAAATTCATCATCCTTGATAAATCCCATGGATTCGTACAATTTATGCGATTGATAATTGTTTTTTTGGGTTTCCAGGGTGATTCTTAAGGCCTGTTCATGTTTGGCAAATAAAATCGCGGTATCAATCAGTTGTTTGGCTGCGCCCTGACGCCGAAAAACCGGGGTGATATAGACATCATCCAGAATATAATAGGTCGAGCAGGCCACCGAAGAAAAACCCAGATACAGGATAATAAAGCCGGTAAAAGTATCATCTTTGGTATTAATGAAAATGACGGTCTGTCCATCTTCAAAACGCTGTTTTAAAAATTGGTAAGAGAGTTCAGGATTGGAAGACGTACCATAAAACTGTCGATATTCATCAAATAATACCGCCAGCTGATTCAGGTCTGCTAACTGGGCGCGTCGTACGAGCATTGCATACTCCATGCTAATTTTTTATTGATTATCAGCATCAAGCATAGCGAAGTTTATGAGTGGCAGGCTTTAGAAATTGTTCGGAAATGCAACAATGTTAAATTTTGTCGCTTTCACCCAAAATGGCATTCAGCTCTTCAAATAAATCAAGATGATCATCATCCAATGCAATCTCCTGATCATCCAGCAGATTCAGGGCCGAACTGGAAAGCGCATTTTGCTCGGTTTTCGCTTCATTTTGTTTCAGCTTGCGCAGCCGGATCAGTTGTTCCAGATTGATATTCTGGTTTTCAATCGAGAAGGGGATGGATTTGGTAATCACCACCTGCTTGAAAAAAAGACGCACGGCCTGAGCTGGCGTAATCCCCAATTGCTTAAATACCGCAAAGGCTTGTTTCTTCTCTTGCGAGTCCAAGCGAATTTGATAAACTTCAGTTTTTCTCATAATATTTTTAAAGCTTTAAATTACTTAACTTTTCGCCTTTATTCTAATCAATTACGTTTGAAATTCAATCTTAAAGCGACCGATTTTAGAAAATAATCTGTAATGACAAGAGATTTACAGTGTCAATTCAAGGTGCGAGCTGAAATTCATGCTTTTCTGCGTGATCGGATCGACAAATTGAATATGTTTGGCCAATAAACTTAAAGGTGCTGAAAAATCATCTTCCGCTTTATGCGCTACTTGGGGGTAAAAGGGATCGTGCTGAATCGGAATACCCAGATGATTCAAGTGCACCCGTAATTGGTGCTGTTTGCCAGTATGCGGTTTCAGCTCATATTTAGCCCATTCTGTATTATGTTTCAGCAGGTCAATCACCGTCTCGCTATTCGGCGTTCCGTCTAGCACGTGCATGGTATAAAAGGGCTGTCCCTTTTCCATTCTTAATCGCGTGATCAATGGAAATTTTAAATCAGGGTGATAGGCCGCAATCGCATGATAGGTTTTCTGAACCTGACGTGTGGCAAACATCTGCTGATAGATTCCACGCGATTCCACGCATTTGGAAATCAGGACCACACCTGCCGTTTCACGATCCAGCCGGTGAATGGGCGTTAAATGCTCATTGCCGGTTTGTTTTTTAAGCCGAACCAATAGCGTTTCCTGCACATATTGTCCGGTCGGACTCATAGTCAAAAAATGCGGTTTATCGACCACCATGAAATGCTCATTTTCAAATAAAATCTGATGTTGAAAAGGAACATGCACTTCATGTGCCAAAAAGCGATAATAGTAACAATGGCTATTAGCCTGAAATGGACTTTCTGTGGTTAATTGATTGCCCTGAGCATCATAGACCAGACCTTCGTTGAAACGGGACTGCCATTCATCTGCTGTGATATGCGCGAATTGTGTGCATAAATAAGCAAAAACTGTCAGGGACGCATCCGGACTGGCTGGCAAAAATACTTTACTGGCACTGACCCCATTGAGCATGGGCGGGTTAAATTCAACAGTTGGTTGCATGGCAGGCAGATTAACCTCTTAAGGAACAGATGCTGTGAAAAAATACAGTTTCTCACACGGGTGAATAGGCTTTTAAAGCGTGGCGATGCTATCATATTTATTCTTTTGCATCATGTCGTGAGTAATATGCCTTATTCATTTAATGTCACTTTAAATCATGAAGACGATACCCAAAAACTAGCCAAGGTTCTGGCGGAGAATTTCCCTGCGGGGGTCGTGTATCTGATTGGTGACCTAGGGGCAGGAAAAACGACGTTAACACGTTATTATTTGCAACAGCTGGGTCATAAAGGTTCAGTGAAAAGTCCAACTTATACACTGGTCGAACCCTATCAAATTAATGGTCAGGATATTTTTCATTTTGACTTGTATCGTCTGAATGATCCGTATGAACTGGAACTGATGGGCATCCGGGATTACCTGGAAACACCGAATGCGCTATTTTTATTTGAATGGCCATCTAAAGGTGGTGATGAAATTCCGCAAGCTGACCTGATTATTGAAATTTTAAAATCTGAAGATGAACTTACCCGTACTGCAAGCCTGATTTCATCGAATCTTGCTTTACGAGAGGCTCTGGAGCGTCAATTTTCACATGTCGAATGATTTAAGTCTGCGCCGTATTCGTGCCCTTGATCCTGCACTTGCCAACCAGATTGCCGCAGGTGAGGTGATTGAACGTCCGGCTTCTGTGGTCAAGGAGTTACTGGAAAACTCGATTGATGCGGGGGCGACAGAGCTGATCATTCGGGTCGAACAGGGCGGCAGTACTTTAATTGAAATCATCGACAATGGACGCGGAATTCATCATGAGGATTTACCGCTGGCCGTGATGCGTCATGCCACCAGCAAAATCCAGAGTGCTGATGAGCTGTATGCAATCAGCAGTCTGGGCTTTCGTGGCGAGGCACTGGCGTCGATAGCAGCAGTTTCACGCCTGACCATGATCAGCAGTCAAAGTGACGAGGGCATCGGTTATCAGGTCGAAGTCAATGGTACGGCTTTTGATCATCAGGAAATTCAGGCTGTTGCAGCCTCGAAAGGGACGCATATCCGGGTTCAGGATTTGTTTTTTAATGTGCCTGCACGGCGTAAATTCCTGAAAAAACCGGGCACTGAATTTGGTCATATTGAAGAAATTGTACGCCGTATGGCACTGACGCATTTTGATATCCGGTTTGTGCTAGAACATAATGAAAGCATCAAGCTGAATTTACCCGTGGCGGATAGCGGCGCTTTGCGTTTCCAGCGCGTTCAACAGCTACTTGGCCGCCAGTTTACTGAAAATGCCTACTGGATAGATGCAGACAGTATCAATATGCGTTTATCTGGCTGGCTCGGTCATCCTTCGGATGCGCGTGCACAGGCGGATCTACAATATGTCTATGTGAATGGCCGGATTGTCAAAGACAAAACCATTTCCCATGCCTTGCGTATGGCCTATGACGGCATCTTGCATGGCCATCAGCATGCGGCTTATTTACTGTTTTTAGAAGTTGATCCGGAAAATGTTGATGTGAACGTCCATCCGACCAAGCATGAAATTCGCTTCCTGAATCAACGTGAAGTACATGAGTTTGTGCGGCATTATGCCAAGGAAACGCTGGCACAATTCCAGACCGCAACTGCAGATTTAGCCGAGGCAATGAAACAGGATGAGCAGCCTGGCTTGACGGCCCCGCAACCGCGTTATCAGGAACAGTTTAGCCTGCATCAGACTGCGCATTCTCAGCCACAGGTGGTGAGAACGACATCTGCCTTAAGTGAAAATGAAACTTCAGATGTGCTGACCGATTTTGCATCTTCAGGTCCACAAACAGTGCATTATTCCCAAGATTACCGTAAATCTTATTCTGGTTCACAGCAGCTGAATAATGCCTTGCAAAGTTATTTAGCACCGCTCAGAGAAAGTTCGGAAACCGAAATATTCAGCCCTGAGCAGTCTTTTCAGACACATGTGAACACCAAAGTTGATGAGCATCCCTTAGGTATTGCAATTGCCCAGTTACACGGCATTTATATTCTGGCGCAAAATACCGAAGGTCTGATTATTGTGGATATGCATGCGGCGCATGAGCGTATTGTCTTGCAGCAAATGAAATCGGCCTGGGATAAACCTGAATTCTGGACCTCACAACAATTGCTGATTCCAAAGGTCGTAAACATTAGCCGGATGCAGGCCATGCGGGTTGAAGAGCTGAAAGAGCAGTTGGCGCGTTTGGGTCTGGAAATTGATCAGTATGGTGATGAACAAATCATTGTACGTGGGGTGCCGGCTATTCTACACAAGGCCGATTTCGATGCCCTGATTCCTGAATTATTGAATGATTTAGATCCGGGGGATCAGGCACAAAGTCTATTGCAGAAGCGTGACCAGATTCTGGCAGGCATGGCCTGTCATGGTGCAGTGCGAGCGCATCGTATCCTGAGTTTGTCGGAAATGAATGCTTTATTACGTCAGATGGAACAAACCGAATTTGCCAGTCAATGTAATCATGGCCGTCCGACTTGGCGCGCCTTTCCATTGGCTCAACTAGATAAACTTTTTGCTCGAGGAGAGTAGTTTTACATGTCCAATCAATTGCCGGTCATCAATTTAATGGGGCCAACTGCAAGTGGTAAAACCGCTTTGGCATGTGAACTGTATGAGCAAGGGAAATTTGAGCTGATTTCAGTCGATTCTGCGCTAGTTTATCGGGGAATGGACATTGGTACAGCCAAGCCCTCCAAAGAAGAACTGGCGCGCTATCCGCATCATCTGATTGATATTATCAGTCCACTTGAAGTGTATTCTGCAGCCAACTTTGTCGAAGATGCTTGCCGCCTGATTGATGATATTCATGCACGTGGTAAAACCCCGATTCTGGTTGGCGGAACCATGCTGTATTTTAAGGCCTTACTTGAAGGCTTGTCAGATAATTTACCAAGTGCAGACTATGCTATCCGGGCTGAGATTGAGGCGAAAGGTGAGCGGGAGGGTTGGGAAGCGGTTTATGAAGAATTATGTGCAGTCGATCCGATTGCCGGTGAAAAATTCAAGGTCAGCGACAAGCAGCGCATTATTCGGGCCTTGGAAGTTTTTAAATTGACTGGTGAGCCGATTACAAAACTACAGGCAGAACAACCTAAAAACTTACCATATCGTTACAGTTTCCATAATTATGCGTTGATGCCAGATCGGTTAGAATTACATGGGCGTATTGAACAACGTCTGGAAATTATGTGGAAAAGCGGTTTTTTAAATGAAGTTGTGAATTTAATTGAAAAATACGATTTTAATGAAAATTTACCTTCCATGCGTTCAGTGGGTTATCGTCAGGCTATAGAATTCTTAAAAAATGCTGATAAAACCAAGGAAAAGCAACGGGAAATGGAGGATAAAGCTTTATTTGCGACACGACAACTTGCAAAACGTCAATATACGTGGTTAAGGTCTTTGCAAGAAAAGCATAAATTTACAACATATTTTACGCTACAGCAGGCTCAAGAAGACTTGCGAAACTGTCACGGATAAAGCAAAATTTAGGGACTATCTTTTTTATAATTTTTAATTGAAAAATAGAGATAGTTTTTGCGCTGATTTTTAATTTTTTTGGAGTTATAACATGTCTAAAGGTCAAACTTTACAAGATCCATTCTTGAATTCTCTCCGTAAGGAACGTATCCCAGTATCTATCTTCCTGGTAAACGGTATTAAATTACAAGGTCATATCGAATCTTTTGACCAATACGTGGTTTTATTAAAAAATACAGTAAGCCAAATGGTTTATAAGCATGCAATTTCAACTGTAGTACCTGCACGTAATCCACGTCCTGCTGGCGCGCCTGCTGGTCCACAAGGTGCGGGCTTCGGTGGTCAAGGTGCTGCAGGTGGCTTTGGTGGCGGTCAAGGTGCTGGCGGCTTCGGTGGTCAAGGTGGTTTTGGCGGTCAAGGCGGCGGCTTCGGTGGTCAAGGTGGCTTCGGCGGTCAAGGCGGTGGCTTTGGTGGTCAAGGCGGCTTCGGTGGTCAAGGTGCCGGCTTCGGTGGTCAAGGTGGCTTCGGTGGTCAAGGTGCTGGCTTTGGTGGTCAAGGCACTGGTTTTGACAACGACACTAAATTTGAAGACTCTTCAGACGATGAAAACAATCGTTAATCGAGTTTGAAAATTAAAAAACCTCTCTATATGAGAGGTTTTTTTATATCTGTACGTTTTAAGTTTTTTAAATAAAAAGCCAACGAGATGTCGTTGGCTTTTTAGGATTATGGTAAGGCTTAACGGTTACGTTTAGGATCCAGTTGAGGATCTTTGATTTCTACATAAGCATTATTGCGCGTTTCACGTAACCAGCTATCTAATTCGGCATCAAATTGACGTTCACCGAGCAATTGGCGAGCCATACGTTCCTGATATTCCTGTGTCATATCTTGTTGGCGTGTTTCACTCACTTGCAGAATATGCCAGCCAAACTGGGATTGAAATGGTTTACTGAACTGACCTACTGGGGTGCTTTTCATCTGCTGTTCAAATTCAGGTACCATTACCCCTGGGCTAACCCAGCCAAGACTTCCACCATCACGAGCCGAGCCAGTATCATTGGAGAACGTTGAAGCTAAAACAGTAAAATCTTCACCTTGTTTGAGGCGGTTATACAGACTATCAATCATTTGTTTGGCATTTTCAGGACTGACCACTTCAGACGGTTGAATCAGAATGTGTCGTGTTAAATATTGCGGAACAAGGGCTTTCTGTTCGCCACCTTTACGTTCCAAGAGCTTCAGAACATGTACACCATCAGCGACAGGAATCAGTTCAGAAGTTTGACCTGGTTGCAGGGTAGTCACGCGTGCAGCCAGTTCTGCTGGAATTTCTGACAGGTTTCTCACACCCATATCAGCAGCTTCGACTTTAACGCCGCCAGTGCTGTACTTTTTGCCGATCGCCTGAATGTCATTGCTGCTATTTAATTCTTGCTTTACCTGTGTTGCAATTTGTTCAGCATTTTCACCGCTTACCCGTAAATGCAGTACATGGACCTGACTGCCAAGCAAAGCTTGACCTTGCGGGGTATTTAGGAAGTTTTTAACATCTTGATCTGTAATTTGAATACGTGAAGTCACGATTTGTTGACGTAAACGATTCAGTGCTAAATCTTCAGCAATACGGTTGCGTAAAGAAGCATAGGTATTCGGCGCCATGGCATCCAGTTTCTGCTGGAATGCTTCCAGACTCGGTGAACCAGAATCACGGGCAACTTTCAGGACGGCTTCATTTAAAGCTTTTTCATCTGGACGAATGTTATAACGTTTAACTTGTTCAAGCTGTGCCTGACGAATAATCAGTTGCTCTAAAGCTTGTTGCTCAAGATATTGTTGTGGTGGAACTGCCTTTTTCTGTTTTTGCAGCTGATGTGAGATTTCGGCTACACCTTGAGCCAGGTCACTACGTAGAATGATACTATTGTCGACTACAGCTACAACTTCATCTTTAGGTTGGGCAACAGCAAAAGTCGTCATCGCTGAAGAAAGGCATAGCGCAAGTGCGGTTGCTTTAAAAATTTGTTTTAACTGTTTTGTCTTCATTAACGTTCTGTCCAAGTTTGATTGATATTGTTAAAACCTAGAATACGATTTTCTAGTAATGAGGTGAGTTTGCTGCTTAACCCACCTAAGCCTTTCAGGCTGACTTCGGCCATAATGGCGCGTTTGGCTTTGACGCTTGAATCATTAACGTCGTCTAAGTCATTGTAATATGAGCGACCGTAAACAGAAACTCCCCAACAGCATGACTCATAGTTCACGCCAAGTAAATATTCCCGTGCGACACTATTGTCGAGGTCAAACTGGGCATGTCCAACCAGACGCCAGTTGTTGGCAATCGGCTGGATAAATGAACCCACCACATGATCATAGCTCTTTTGACGGTTCGGAATATCTTTGCGATAGAAATAGCCTAGGTTATAAAGATTGCCTTGCTCACCGGTATAATAAACCTGCAAATCTCGTTGGGCATTCGATCCATTCGACATCCAGCTTGAGTTCAGATTAACGTGAACATTATTTGACAGCTGGCTGGTCAGTTGAATTACAGGGCCAGTATGACTTTCACGGTCGAATTCATCTGCATCATTTTCCAACGTTACACGGCGATCTTCAAAGAAAAAGCTCTGTCCAACGCTGGCACGCAGGCGCTCCAGACCTTCTTCATTAAATAGGCTATAGCTCAGACCTAAGGAGGCAAAGTTATTGTCTTCCAGGCGGTCATTACCATAAAAGCGACGCGCACTGAAAAGTTGATCATAATTAATCGAAGCGACGACTGAATCAAAGTTTGGCTGATTCTGCTGGTTCTCATAAGGTGAATACGCATAGAACAGACGAGGCGTTAAGGTCTGTAGATACGTACCTTCTTTTTCAAAAATTAAGCCGGTGTCCAGCGTGAATTGTGGCACCACAATTGAATTATTTTCACTAGACGCGCTACGGCTTTGGGTTTTTTCATCATAGAAAGTATTGATGTTGCGTACAGTCGCCTGAGGAATGAAGAATGACCACGGGGTAAAATGATTATAACGCACGGAAAAGTCATTATAGATCCGTGTACCACTTGGCTGATATACCTTCTCACCCGTTGGATCAGTATCGGCGAAATTTCTCAGGTCTTTCTGGAAATAAGCCGTATCGTTATTAAATTCAAGCTGTAATCCCAATGGATTGCCAGTTTTGTAATTGACTAAAAGCTGCGGCAGACGTGCATAAGGACGGTCTTCATCCAGTACAGTTGGATCTAGGGTCTGGAAATCTTCAACTTTGAATTGTGCCTTTAAGCCAGGAATACCATTTTTGTAATTGACTTCCCAGGCACGGCGTAAGTTCAGGTCAGTTTTAGAGTTCGGGTTGTTATCCAGATCGGCAAAGTAATCTTTGTCTGAAGCGTAGTTATATTCAAGGTTGGTGGAAAGCTGATTATTGATCTGCCAATTATGTAAAAAATGCAGGCTTTTACGATCTTCATCGCTATAGCTTTCATCGGAAGGCAGATAACCTCCCCAAATACGGCCTTCACCATAATTTTCAGTCAGATAGCGAAACTCACCGTCTAACATCACACCACGATCGCCAATATAACGCGGCGTAATTGTCGCATCATATTGCGGTGCCAAATTCAGGTAAACCGGAACACCCAGTTCCAGACCACCATCATTGGTAAAGCCAAATGTCGGCGTCAGAATACCGGTAGTGCGGCGGTCATCAATCGGGAAGTTGAAATAGGGAACTGCCAAGACCGGAACATCTTTAACATACAACTTGGTATTGCGGGTTTCACCACGTCCGGTTTCCTGGTTCAGCTTGATCTTTTCTGCTTGGATTTTCCAGGTTGGTTTTTGCTCAGGTGGACAGGTGGTATAGGTCGCATTTTCCAGTTCTACTGTCTCGGTCGAGGTTCTGGCGATCTTTTCTGCCCGACCATGCGCATGTTGCTGCTCGGCAATATAGAAGCTGTTATTTAGGTCGCCTTCTTGGGTCTTTAAATTATAATTAATATCATCACTTTGCGAGAGCAGGCCACCCTGAGCAAGTTGTACACGACCTTCTGCTTTGGCATAGGTTTGGGTTTGATCAATCGTTACGCGTTCAGCACGAATCTGGCGACCTTGCTGGTCAATGATGACATTGCCTTCTAAATAAGAGTCACCTGCTGGATTGTAGTGACCATAATCTGCAGTAATGGTGGATGTAGCCTGATCTGGCGCAACGGTTGCTGCATCTGGAGCAATCGGGGTCACCCAGGTGCCTTCACAATAAGCTGAACTTAAGTATTTTTCCTGCCGCTGCTGTGCCTCAGCTGAGGATTTGTCGACATAGTATTGCGAAAAGAATGCTTCACCTGGATAGGTCTCATTTATGCGCTGTTTGAGTTGTTCTGCATTTACATCGGACGAGACATTTGATGCAGCATAGCCGGAGGCTGAGCTGCCACATAAAAGGGTTAAGATCGCAGTCGCTAGAGGATTTATTTTAAAGTGATGCTTCATTTGTCTCATTAACCAATCATGCTTTTATCGCAATTAATTATTGTCGCATCATAGAGAAAAAGTTGATAAGTAGCTACACTTAGCACTTTAAAAACTCAGCCTGTATTAGAATTAATTGCAAATGAATACACAACGCGAACAATTGATACAATCTTGGATTGCCTCTGTACTCGGTTCAGATCAATTTGAAACTCATTTTTTAGCAGGTGATGCCAGCTTCCGTCGTTATGCACGAATCAAACTGAATAATAAAACATTTATGCTGATGGATGCACCACCAGAAAAAGAAGATTGTGTGCCTTTTGTGACGATAGATGAGTTTTTTGATGCACATGGCGTGCGTGTTCCACATATCGTGGCAAAAGACCTAGAAAATGGCTTTTTACTCCTCGAAGACTTGGGGGATGTGCTGCTGTCGAATCTGCTGAATGATGAGACTGTAGATGCCTATTATGAGCAAAGCTTTAAGCAGCTGATTCAGCTGCAATCGATTGCTGGAGAAGGGCATTTCCCGGCATATTCTTATGAAAAACTGATCTCAGAAATGGAATTGCTGACTGACTGGATGTTGCCAGCGTTAAAGGTTCAACCGACTGAATCAGAAAGCGCCTTGATCAAACGCACTTTTGCGATTCTGGCCAATGCCGCTTTGGCACAGCCACAGGTAATTGTACATCGGGACTTTCATAGCCGTAACCTGATGAAAATCGACAATGAAACCGAACTCGGTGTGATTGATTTTCAGGATGCCGTGATTGGTGCAGATACTTATGACCTGATCTCGATTACCCGTGATGCCTATGTACAGTGGAATGCCGACCGTGTGTATCGCTGGTTCAAAACTTTCTATAATCTGTTGCCAGTTTCTGCCAAAGAAGATCGTGATTTTGAACAGTTCAAGAAAGATGCCGACATGATGGCGATTCAGCGTCATATCAAGATCCTCGGTATTTTTGTGCGCTTATTTGAGCGTGATGGCAAGTCAGGTTATCTCAAGGACTTGCCACGTGTGATGTGGTATCTGCTTGAAGAATCTAAGGCTTATGCAGAACTAGAGCCATTCATGCAGTTTATGCGTGACAGAGTGATGCCTGCATTTGAAGCTAAATATGGCTCATATGAGGTGGCTGCCTGAATGAAAGCGATGATTTTGGCCGCAGGACTCGGTAATCGTATGCAGCCGCTAACGCTGCATACGCCAAAGCCTTTGCTGGAAGTTGGGGGCAAGCCCTTAATTGTCTGGCATATAGAGAAACTGGCTGCGATCGGTGTTACTGAAATTGTCATCAATACGGCTTGGCTCGGTGAAAAACTCGCAGAAGCTTTGGGCGATGGTTCACGATTTGGCATCAACATCCTTTGGTCACATGAGGGTGAAGGTCTGGAAACCGCTGGAGGAATCATTAATGCCTTGCCGCTACTCGGTGATGAACCTTTTATTCTGTTAAATGGTGATGTCTGGACCACGATGGATTTTGCTCCTTTACTGGATATTGATCTAAAGGATAATTTGGCGCATCTCGTACTTGTGCAGAACCCTGAACAACATCCTGAAGGTGATTTTACGCTTGCAGCCGGGAAAGCTTATACCTTTGATCAGCAAGTCGAAGGTGAAAACCTGACTTTTAGTGGTGTATCCGTGCTTGATCCAAAGATGTTCCAAGGCTTAGAGACTGGCAAGCGTCCTTTAGCGCCATTGCTAAAAGCGGCAATGCAGAATCAGCAGGTTGCCGCTTCTAAATTGGTAGGCATTTGGGTTGATGTGGGAACCCCGGAGCGTTTAACGGCACTGGATACAGCGATCCATGAAGGGAAGTTTGCTTAAGTGAATATTCGCTAAGCACTGCCTACTGTGCCAATATAGAGAAAACGGTATACTTCCACCTAACTTTTTCGAGCGTAGATTGTTTATGCACATGTTTTTTCAAGAACTAAAGCAGGGTAGCCAGGCTTTGGGTTTAGAGCTATCTGATGAAGCTTTAAATTTATTACTCAAGTATCAGGATGCTTTGGTGTTGTGGAACAAAGCATACAATTTGACTGCAATCCGTGATCCTAAAGAAATGCTGGTCAAGCATCTGCTCGACAGTTTAAGTATTTTAAAGGACTTGCCTGTAGGCAGACTGCTGGATATCGGTACAGGTGGCGGTATGCCGGGCATGATCATTGCTTTATGTCAGCCTGAGCGTGAATGTGTATTACTGGATTCTAACGGTAAAAAAATTCGTTTCCTCAAGCAGTTTATTGCTGACCTGAAACTTAAAAATGTTATTGCCGTGCAAACGCGTGTAGAAAACGAAGACAGCATCAATGAGCTGGGTCAATTTGATGTGATTACCAGTCGTGCCTTTGCATCATTAACAGACTTTGTCGATGCTTCTAAGCCATATATGCACGAACAAACGATTATTGCCTCAATGAAAGGCTTAATTCCTGAAGATGAAGTTGCTACTTTAAAAAATGAATTTAGTTGTGAGATTATTGAACTTAAAGTTCCGCGCTTAGACGAACAGCGTCATTTACTTCTATTAAAACGTATTTAAGATTTTTAAAGGGATTGGGGGCAACATGGCACAAATTATTGCGATTGCAAACCAAAAAGGTGGTGTAGGTAAAACCACAACCGCAGTAAATTTGGCGGCATCTTTAGCTGTGTTAAAAAAACGTGTTTTGCTGGTCGATATGGATTCGCAAGGTAATGCGACCATGGGGTCTGGCATTCAGAAGAATGACCTGCTGTATTCGGTTACCGATGTGTTGCTGGGTGAAGTGCCGATTGAAACGGCGATATCTAAGGCGGAAGTCGGTTACAAGGTACTTGGGGCAAACCGTGATCTGGCTGGGGTTGAGTTGGCGATTGCAGAGCAGGAAGGGCGCGAGTTCATTTTACGGGATGCATTGCAGGAAATTGAATCCTCATTTGATTATATTATTGTTGATTGTGCACCGAGTCTTAGCCTGATTACTGTCAATGCTTTGGCAGCCGTGGATGGTGTGCTGATTCCAATGCAGTGTGAATATTATGCACTGGAAGGTCTGGCGGATTTAACCCAAACCATCGATCGGATTCAGCAAGCATTGAATCCGGACCTGCAAATTGTCGGTGTATTACGCACCATGTACGATGCACGTAATGCCTTGACTCGTGATGTCTCTGAAGAATTAGAACAATATTTCGGTAAAAAACTGTATGAAACCGTAATTCCACGAAATATTCGTCTGGCTGAAGCGCCAGCACACGGTTTGCCGGTGATTTATTTTGAAAAAAGCTCAAAGGGTGCAGTTGCTTACTTAAATCTGGCAGCTGAAGTATTAAAGAAAAGCAAAGTGAAAAAAGGAAGTAAAGCATGACCGTCAAGAAACGTGGACTCGCCAAAGGTCGTGGCTTGGATGCCTTGCTGGGATCAATTCAAAAAGAAAAATTACAACTCGAAGCCCAAGGCATTGATCATGGTCAGCTAAAACAGATCGATGTAAACTTGCTCAAGCGCGGTGAATACCAGCCACGCCGTTATATTAACGAGCAGGATTTGCAAGAACTGGCGGCATCGATTGAAAAGCATGGCATCATGCAGCCCATCGTGATCCGTCCGGTTGATGATGAACGCTATCCGTATGAAATTATTGCGGGTGAGCGTCGCTGGCGTGCGGCACAGTTAGCGGGTTTGACCGAGGTTCCTGCGATTGTACGTGATCTGAATGATCAGGTTGCGATTGCACTGGCCTTGATTGAAAACATCCAGCGTCAGGATCTGAATCCGATTGATCAGGCGATGGCCTTGCAGCGTTTTCATGAAGAATTTGGCCTAAGCCATCAGGAAATTGCCGATACCGTGGGTAAAGCGCGTACGACAGTGAGTAACCTACTTCGCCTGCTTAGCCTGGCAGAAGAAGTGAAAGACTTTATGCAGCAAGGTTTGCTGGATATGGGGCATGCACGTGCGATCTTAACCTTAAAAGCTAAAGATCAGCTCAAAGTTGCAGATATCGTAATTGAAAAAAGTCTGTCTGTTCGTCAAACCGAGCAGTTAGTCCGTGATTTCAATACACCTAAACAAGAAAAAGTAAAAGAAGCTGTAGCACCGGATATTCAGCAATTGACTCAGCGCCTTTCAGAGCGTTTCAGTGCAGATGTTAAAATTGACTATAACAAGCAAGGTAAAGGGAAACTGGTTATTAGCTATCACTCTTTAGAAGAGCTGGATGGCATTCTTTCTATTTTAGAAGATGAATAATTTATATATTTTTTTTATTGGGGAATAAATTAGATGTGGGAATTGGTTAAAGCAGGTGGTTGGCTCATGCTGCCCCTGGTCTTGTGTTCTATCTTCATGCTGGCGATTTCGATCGAGCGCCTGATCCGCCTGAAAAAGAACGTAGTACTTCCGTCGATCCTGTTGATGGGGCCTTCGCAAAATACAGCACAAGTCATGCAAAAAATGAATCAAAGTGCGGCCTTAAAGCAAAGCACTTTGGGCCGGGTATTGGCTGCGGGCTATACTAGTAAGCCGCAGGGTGAGCAGTATGCTCGCGCGCAGATGGAAGTGGTGGCGTCACAGGAAATCGGTTATCTGGAAAAAAATATTAATTTTCTGGGCACGTTGAGTGCAGTTGCGCCTTTACTCGGTTTGTTGGGGACCGTACTTGGGATTATTGAGTCTTTCCTGATGATCGATGTGGGAACTGGAAGTGATCCGGTCTTGATGATGCCCGGTATTTCTAAGGCTTTAATTACCACGGCAGCCGGTATGCTGATTGCAATTCCTGCACTGTTTGCGCACCGTTATTTTCAGCGTCTTGTTCAGGAATATGTGGCTGAACTTGAGCAGCAAGCGACTTTGTTTCATGCGGATCTTTTTTATCGCAATCATGCAGACATAGACCAAGACATGCAAAAAGCCAGCTAGGAGGCGGATGATGAAATTCAAACGCAACCAGGTGGAAGATGTGCATATTAATCTGACACCAATGATTGACTGTCTGCTGTTTATTCTGGTCTTTTTGCTTTTGTCGACGACTTTTAGTCAAATGAGCCGAATGAATCTAACCTTGCCTGACGCGCAAGGGGTACCGCCTAAAAGCTATGATCAGAAAGTTGAAGTGATTGTGGATGCTAATGGTCATTATGCAGTCAATGGTCAATCCTTGGCCAGCAAGGAAGTTGCGGATTTAAATACTGCAATTAAACAGATTTCAAATGAACGCCGTGATTTAATGTTTGTCATCGCAGCTGACGCAAAAGCCAGTCATCAGGACGTGATTCGTGTCATGGATGTGGCCGGGCAGCTCGGCTTTGTGAATATCAATATCAGTACCAAAGTACCTACCCGAGGTTATTAGTGAAGCACGATTTTAAGGTCTATCTTCGCCTTTTAAGTTATTTAAAACCATTTTGGGGCATCGCATTACTTGTCCTGGTAGGTTTTTCTATTAATGCGGCCACAGAAGTTTCTGTCGCCAAATTGCTGGAATATATTATTGAGGCGATTCAAAATAAAGACCAGAGTTTCACTTCACTTTTCCCGTTTTTAGTGGTCATACTCATGTTCTTCCGGGGCCTGGGTTTATTCATGGGTGGATATTTTACTGCGGTAATTTCCCGGAATCTGGTATTTAATATCCGTCAGGAAGTTTTTGCAAAATTGCTGCGTTTACCGTCCCAGTATTATCTGGACAATACCAGCGGGCATATTACTGCCAAAATTATGTATAACGTTGAACAGTTGACGGCTGCTTCAACTGAAGCTTTAAGAACCTTGTTGCAACAAGGTTTGATCACTCTGGCATTATTAGGCTACCTGTTGTATACCAACTGGCGTCTGACCATGTGTATCCTGATTTTTGCGCCAGTCATTGGCTTTATTATCAGTAAAGCTGCAAGACGGATGCGTAAATTATCGCAGCAAGTACAAGACACCATGGGTGATGTAAACCATGTGGTGCAGGAAACGGTGAATGCCAACCTGATCGTCAAGGGTTTTGGCGGGCAAAGTTCTGAGCAGGAACGCTTTAAACAGAACTCGCTTGAAAACTTGCGTCGTGGCTTGAAAATGGTCGCTGTGCAACAGTTGAATAGTCCTGTCGTGCAGTTGATCATGTCCATTTCACTGAGTATCGTGATGTTTATTGCCTTGCGCCCACAAATCTTGGGTGACACCTCTGCGGGTGAATTTGTCGCTTATATTACTGCGGCGGGTATGCTGGCAAGACCGATCAAAGCCTTGACGGATATCAATGAAAAAATTCAACGTGGTATGGCTGCGGCTCATTCGGTATTTGAATTGCTGGATATGCCTGAAGAAAAAAATACCGGGACTTTAACGGATAGCCTGAAAGGCGATATCGAGTTTAAAGATGTCAACTTGATTTATGATGATGGTCATCATGCCATTCATGATTTTAATTTAAAGGTGAAGGCCGGTGAAACAGTGGCGCTGGTCGGTCGTTCTGGGGCCGGTAAAAGCTCGCTGGTGAATCTACTGGTGCGTTATCAGGATGCGACTTCTGGGCAGATCCTGCTGGATCAGAAACCGATTGAAGATTTTGAAATTACCGCATTACGAACCCAGATTGCCATGGTGAACCAACAAGTAGTACTGTTTAACCGAACCGTGCGGGAAAATATTGCTTATGGTCAGCTCGAAGGTGCTTCCGATGAAGATATTATCGCGGCAGCAAAGGCAGCCTATGCGCATGATTTTATTATGGCACTACCGCAAGGTTATAATACTCAGCTGGGTGCTCAGGGTTTAAACCTGTCTGGTGGCCAGCGTCAGCGCATCGCGATCGCACGCGCAATTTTGAAAAATGCCTCTATCCTGATTCTGGATGAAGCGACCAGTGCGCTGGATAACGAGTCGGAATACTTTATTCAGCGTGCCTTTGATAAAGCCATGCAGGACCGTACGACCATCGTAATTGCACATCGTCTATCGACGATTGAAAACGCGGATCGTATTGTGGTTATGGATCAGGGCCGTATTGTTGAGCAGGGCAGTCATGCCGAACTGATTGCGCTACATGGTGCTTATTATCAGTTGCATCAGCGTAACTTTGAGGAACAGTAACTCATGGCATTAGCACAAATCATTCAGGATGCTTGGAATGCACAGGCAAAGTGGCTGGTGGTGCTGCGTCCTTTGTCATGGTTGTATCGCCTGGGTTTTGTCAGCAATCACTGGCTTTATCAAAAAGGCATTAAAAAAAGTTATAGTGCACCAATTCCCGTTATGGTAATTGGTAACATCACAGTCGGTGGTAGCGGTAAAACACCTTTGTTGATTCATCTGGTGGATTATTTAACCGAGAAAAATGTTCGGGTAGGCGTGATCAGTCGAGGCTATGGCGGCCAAGGTCCATTTCCTGCCTATGTCGACTTTAATACCTTGCCGGAGATTGTCGGAGATGAGCCTGCCTTGATTGTGCAGGCAACAGGTGTGCCGATGGCAGTTGGTCCCAACCGGCAGAAAAGTATTGAACTCTTATTGCAGAAACATGAGCTGGATATGATTATCTGTGATGATGGCCTGCAGCATTGGGCCTTGAATCGCCAGATTGAGTGGATTGTGCTGGATAATAATCGCGGTCTGGGTAATCAGAAACTGCTTCCAGAAGGTTATCTACGTGAACCAGTGACCCGTTTGAAAACGGGAACCGTAATTGAGCATTCGGCTAACCCAAGCTCTGAACTGCATATGCATCTGGCTGCATCACAGCCTTATTTGCTTAATCAGGACAACAATAAAATCTTTGATCCTCAAGCGGCTTTTTATGCGGTAGTCGGCATTGGCTTTCCACAGCGGTTTTATCAGACCTTGCAAAATTTAGGCATAGAACAATTTCAGTGTCATGAGTTTCCAGACCATCATGACTATGACATTGAAGATTTACAGTTCGATGATAACAATCCGATTATTACCACTGAAAAAGACGCAGTAAAAATTATGGCGCTACTTAAACAATATCCAGATTTTAAACAGGATCTCTGGGTGGTGCCAGTCGATGCAGTCCTATCGCCAGCCTGCTATACAGTCTTGCAGCAACAGTTACAACAATACGGTATTCAAATTTCTTAAGGCTCATTCATTATGAAACACATTGTTATTCCTGCACGTTTCGCCAGTTCACGTCTGCCGGGTAAACCGTTGCTGGACATTCATGGTCGTCCCATGATTCTGCGGGTAGTGGATCAAGCCAAGAAAGTGCAAGGTTTTGATGATCTGTGTGTGGCAACTGATGATGAGCGTATTGCTGCCGTTTGCCGTGCTGAAGGCATTGATGTTGTCATTACCTCGGCGGATCACCCTTCAGGCACAGACCGCTTGAGTGAAGTGGCTCGAATCAAAGGCTGGGCCAGTGAGGACATTATTGTCAATGTACAGGGGGATGAACCCTTACTGCCGGCGCAACTGGTAAAACAGGTTGCTCAACTCTTGGAAGATCAGCCTGAATCTTCCATGTCGACGCTATGTGAGCCGATCCATCAACTGGATGAATTCAAACGTGACAGCATTGTAAAAGTTGTCATGTCAAAACACCAGCAAGCACTGTATTTTAGCCGTGCTACCATTCCTTATGACCGTGATGGTGCGAAACTGACTGAACCAAAACTGCATGATCAGGCCTATCGTCATTTAGGCCTATATGCCTATCGGGTAAAACTGTTGCAAGAATATGTGACCTGGGAAATGGGTGTGCTGGAGAAACTGGAATCTCTAGAGCAGTTACGGGTACTGGAAAATGGACACCGTATTGCCATTGCGGTGGCTGAAGCCAATTTGCCGCCAGGGGTAGATACTCAGGAAGATCTGGATCGCCTGAATCAGATGGATCTTTCCCATTTTGCCTAAGAAGAGTCAAATACATGCCTTTTGATGTCAATGCACATATCTATCCATGGCAGCAACAGGTTTGGGAAACCCTGACCGGACGCTTTCCCAAGCTTGGGCATGGTTTATTGTTTTATGGAAAAAAAGGCTGTGGCAAAGAAGCGTTTACCCAACAGTTTCTGGCTTGGGTGTTATGCCTGAATCGTCAGCCTGCCGGGCCATGTGGTGAATGCAGTAGCTGCCAATGGTTAAAGGCAGATACCCATCCCAACTATGTGCATATCAGTACCGATGAAGACAATAAAAAACAGAATGCTAAAATCAAGATCGAGAAGATTCGTGATCTTCTGCCTTTTGTGCAACAGACTGTAGATGGCTGGCGTGTAATTGTGATTGAGCCGGCAGAAGCCTTAAATATTGCCTCTGCTAACGCCTTGCTTAAAACACTGGAAGAACCCGGTGATAATACGGTGATTATTTTACTGGCGAATCATTATTTAAAATTGCCCGCGACCATCCGCAGTCGTTTGCAGCATTTTGCTTTGGATCGAATTTCCGCAGAACAATTTAGCGATTATGTCCAGAATCAGCTCCCGGATGCAGGTTCTAGCCAGCAACAATTATTGATGAACCTGTCTAATCAGATGCCGTTACAGGCATTAGAGGTTGCACAAAGTGCCTGGCTGCCACTGCGTCAGGAATTCCTGCAAGACTGGCAAAAACTGGTCATTCAAAAAAATATGCCACTGGCAATTGCGACCAAATGGAATAAAAGCCTGAGTTTTGGTGAATTTGCTCAAATGTTTGAATACTTGTTGTCCGATTTAATTTGTGTCAAGCTAAATCAGACGGTGAAAAACATTGACCTTGAATTCAATGTGCTTGCCGAACAATATTCATTAGAAGCACTTTTTAAAATTTATGAGGATTTTCAGCAAGCCAAGCAATACCTCGAGCAGAATGTCCAAAGCAATCTGGTTATTGATGAATTGTTTATCAAGCTGATGAATCTTTAATTAAGGGGAAATCACATGCAACCACGTATGGGCGGTATTATTCAGGCCAATATTCCTGACATCGAAACACTGTTTGCCAGCTATATGCCTTATGTTGTGGGTGGTGGGCTTTTTATTCCTTCCAAGCAGCCGGTCAAACTGGGCGAAGAAGTTTTTGTATTGACAACTTTGCCTGACCAGACCCAGAAAATTCCTTTAACTGGTAAAGTCATCTGGGTCTCGCAAAAGCAGAATGGCATCAAGCCCCAAGGCTTTGGCATCCAGTTAAGCGGTGAAAAAGGCGTTTATTTCAAAAATGAAGCAGATCGTCTGGTTGCGGGTCTTAAATCTGAAGGACGTAAAAGTTACACTATGTAGTTAATTTACCCTTGGTAGGAACGCATCGTGTTTGTAGATACTCATTGTCATTTAACCCTGCTTGATTTGACACCATATCATGGTGATCTGGACCAAGCATTGGCTCAGGCTCGTGAAGCCGGTGTTTCCAAATTCATGAGTATCTCGGTCGATCTGGATGATCATATCGAGCTGGCCAAAATTGCCGCGCGTCATGCAGATGTCGGCTATACCGTTGGCGTACATCCTTGCGAAGATGCTGCAACCATGGCGCGTGCCACGACTGAATATCTGGTCGAGCTGGCACAACCGGAGAAAGTCTGGGCGCTCGGTGAAACAGGTCTTGATTATTATCACAGTACCGATTTTATTGCAGAGCAAAAGGCCTGTTTCGCCCGGCATATTCATGCGTCACAAATCACCAAAAAACCTGTAGTTGTTCATACCCGTTCCGCCAAGCATGATACCGTCGATATTATTCGCGCGGAAAAATCTACGCATGGCATTCTGCACTGTTTTACCGAGGACTGGGAAACCGCTAAAGCGGTACTGGATTGCGGCTATTATGTGTCATTTTCCGGAATTGTTTCATTTAAAAATGCGCAGGATCTGCGTGATGTCGCCAAACAGGTTCCGCTGGATCGTGTGCTGATTGAAACCGATAGTCCTTATCTTGCGCCAATGCCGTATCGTGGCAAATCTAATGAGCCTAAATACGTTCCTTATGTAGCCAAAGCGCTTTGCGATGTATATGATAAGTCACTGGAAGAAATGGCTTATATCACAAAGCAGAACTTTGAAAATCTTCTGAATTTAAAGTAAATAAAGTTATATAAAGTACAAAGAGAGTTTATAGGGTGAAGATGGATCGTCAAGCTCAGTTTCGAGCAAGAGAAACCTTGATTTTTCAAGTAGCAGAGCAACTCCTGTTAGAAAATGGTGAAGCAGGAATGACGCTTGATGCGCTTGCCGCCGAGCTTGATCTGGCCAAAGGGACACTTTATAAACATTTCCAGAGTAAAGATGAACTATACATGCTGCTGATTATCCGAAATGAGCGCATGTTGCTGGAAATGATTCAGGATAGCGATAAAGCCTTTCCTGAACATCTGGCCTTCTTTATGCTGCATCATTTGCATCATCCTGAACGTACTGTGCTGTTTCATCAAATTGAAGAACGCCTGTCGACGACTGGGGTTGGAATCCAGCACCTGTTTAGCGAACTTTATCAGGTGCGCAAACAGCGCTTACGCCTGATTATCCGTATGACAGAAACTTATCTGGCATCGATCAACAGCCGCATGTCGGTACGCGATTATCTAGCGTCGATCTGGTCGCTGACCCATGGTGCAGCCGCAATTCTCAATTCCAGTTTCTATCAGCGTTACTTGGGTTCACGCGATACCTTGCGTGTGGCCTATATCGATCAGGCGCTGGCTTTGCCCAAGCAGGTGCATTCTGCCGACCAGTTTGTCTAAGGTTGTCCTATGATCAGATCACCTCACAGTGCAGTTCGTGGCTTTACCTTAATCGAATTGATGGTGGTGATTGTGATTATGGGGATTATGGCTTCACTAGTGCTGCTCAATACCAGTGGTGTCGATCAGCGCAAAGCAATGCAGGCACGGGAAATTTTATTAGTAGACTTGCAACGGGTGCTACGCGAGGCCAATGACCAGTCTAGAATACTCGCGCTTGACGTTCGGCCAGCAACAGATGTCACGCCATTTCGTTATGGAATTATAGAATATCGTTCAGCAGCGCAGACTGAACAGAACCTGCAAAATGAGAAATGGCAGAGTTATGCAGATTTCAAATTGCGTAATTTACCTGATCATGTGTCCTTTCAGATGCAGGCGCTGGAACAGCAGCGTTATACCAATGCACAAAATCGTGATCTGACTCAGGCTAATGCACCTAAACTGATCTGGCTCGGCAATGGTGAAGTCAAACCGGTGCGGATTCAATTCTTTTTGGAAGACCGTGAAGTGGGTGCTGCGATTGAGATTGATCATCTGGGTAAAATCAATGAAATCTAGATATTTCAAGCAGAATACTGGATTTGGTGCTATCAGGCCGAGTATTACTCGGCTTAATCGTGTGCACTCTGAACAGAGTTCTTCATCTTGCGCTCGGACGAAACGTTGTTTCGTTTATCGCTGCTCCTCAAGCATAGCTTTCGGACTTGCGGCACGGTCGAGTGTTACTCGACTTAATCGTGCCTCAGGTTTTACCTTATTGGAAGTCATGGTGGCCTTGGCAATTTTTGCGACCGCAGCCATGACCCTGACCAAAGTCGCGATTCAATATACCCAGTCGACCTCGAATGCCATTCTACGTACCAAAGCACAGTTTGTTGCCTTAAATGAAGTGGCACAAATGGAAATTAATCAGGAATGGATGGAAGGGACGGCTTCCAAACAGCTGACCCAGCAAGGTGAAACCTGGCAGATTGACAAGCGCAGCGAACCGACGGTCAGTCCGAATGTACAACGGATCGAGCTGCAGGTGAGTCTGGTTAATCAGGACAGTGGTCAGGTGGAATCTGGTATCACCAGCCTGATGTTCTTTAATCATCGTATGAACAATACTCCATGAAGCCTAAAGGATTTACCCTGGTTGAATTAATGGTCGCAATTGCGATCTTTGCGGTGCTGTCTGCTTTGGGCTGGAAAGTTTTTGATTATATTGTCAAAACCAAAGATCAGAATGTGATTCATGAACAGCGTTTAGGTCAGTTACAGCAAACCTATCAGCAGATTCTGCGAGATACCGTACAGGCAGTACCCTTAACGGCCAATATCAATGGCGATATTCAGCCGGCTCTAGTGCTACAGAACGGACGCTTTAATTTCAGTAAAACTGGAGTGACTGACCCTTTGGAAGAGGGGATTTCCCCAGATGAGCGCATTGAATATCAGTATCGAGCTGATGAGCAGAAACTTTATCGCTTGAAATACCGGAACCTGAATCAGACAGGTCAAGATCAGCCCGAATCCAGTGTTTTATTGTCGGAAGTGGAACAATTCCAGATCGTCGTACTCAATCCGAATGAGCTCACGCAATGGCCAGATGCTTCTACTGATCTGAATCAGTTAGAGCAGAAGCAAAGGTTGCCTAAAGGGGTTAAAATCAATTTAACCGTGAATGGCGTCAGTTATGAATGGATGTTTAGTTTATTAAATACGGACTTTTTGCTTGATACTCAGAACACCGGTCAACCCAGCTCAGAATAATAAGAAATGAAAATGAATAAAACGATCATGATCAAGCAGCAGCAGGGCATTGCACTGATTACCATTCTGGTGATGGTAGCGCTAGCGACTATTTTGGCTGCCACGATTGCCCAGCGTCAGGCTGCAACTGCTGAAAGCACTGCCTATTTGATGCGACAAAACCAGTCCTTAATGTATGCCAAAAGTGCTGAGGCCTTTTTTTCTGAATTGCTGGTCGATGATGCTGAAAATGCCGCAGAGGTCGACCATCTGCAGGAAACCTGGGCGCAGCCCATGCCAGCTTTTCCGGTAGATGACGGTTATGTCTCCGGAATAATACAGGATGAATCAGGCAAGTTTAATTTAAATAGCCTGATTACTGCCGAAGGCGCAGTCAATGAAAATGCCAAAGCATGGTTCGAGCTGATTCTAAAACGTGCCAGTTTGCCGGAACAGCTCAGTGAAGCAGTCATTGACTGGCAGGATGCAGACGAGCTGGTCAGTGGGGGCATGGGCGCCGAATCTAACTATTATCAGAGCTTGCCCAATGCTGCTTTGCCACCGAATGCAAAATTTCACAGCGTAGAAGAATTAAAGCTAGTACGCGGTTTTGAAGAGAATAAATATAAGCTGATAGCACCTTATCTGAGTACTGCACCGGTGCAGGAGAGCCTGGTCAATATTAATACCGCTTCAGCTTTTCTTTTGGCTAGTATGGATGAAAAGCTGGATGTGAATGCAGTGCAGCAATTGCTGGATCAGCGTCAGGCCAATTTGGAGCACTTTTCCAATGTGACTGATCTGTGGTCACTGGAGCCTTTCGCTCAGGTCGATGCGGACAGGCGTAATTTGTTTAACAGTCTGCTTGGGGTGCAATCCAATTATTTTAAAGCCCGAATCGAAGTGGTTTTAAGTGAGCGTAAGCGCCAGTTTAGCAGCGATCTGGTTCGTCAGGACAAACAGGTTTATGTCGCTTACCGTAGCATGGCGCCATTTTAATTTTAGCTCATGAATTGTACAGGCTGGATAAGCGCAAATGCCGGGCTGATGCCTTTTCCCTATCATGCTAAACAGCAAAATTAATCCTCAAAGCTTTACTTTTGCTTTATAATCAAAATTAATTCACCTATTTTTTGACGACATTACGGCATATGTTAATTCGTAAGTTATTTAAGTTTGAGAATGCTCATATTGTGCGTAACTGCACGTCAGATCGCTGTAAGCGTTCGATCCATGGCCATAGTTATAAAGTCGAGTTATTGCTAAAAGCCTCGAAGCTAGATCATGGTCAAATGGTCTATGACTTTGGTCTGCTTAAAGGTGTGATTAAGGATTTCTTTGATTCTTTCGATCATGCCATCTGCTTTTGGCAAAATGACGATCCGGAATATATTCAGGCCTGCAAGAATTTCAGTGCGCGCTGGGTGTCTTTGCCGGTATCGCCATCAGCAGAACAGTTTTCACGTATTTTCTTCTTTCTGGCACAGCAGGTGCTGGCATCGACCGTGACTCAAAATGGTGAAGGCGATGTCGAAGTCTATTCTGTGATTGTGCATGAAACCGATACCGGCTATGCACAAAGCTTTTTAGAAGATATTCAAAATGAACAGATGGGAATTTTGAGTCTGGAGCAACTTGAGTTCTCTGAACAGGTGCAAGCTGAATGGACAGATCCGGACATGTTTGCCAAGCTCAAACAGGGCACACCATTTCATAACCCTACAGTAGATTTACAGGTACAGATTTAAAGTCTGCGTGACTTTAAATCCATTGACATAGATTTAGGATTGAAGAATGTCTTTAAATGAACAGCAACTGGCCAAGCTGAATAAAGTTCAGTTGGATGAAAGCTGGAAATATGGATTGAGTGAGTTTTTGCTCAGTCCGAAAATGGATGAATTAAAAGCATTTCTTGTTGAAGAAAAAAAAGCAGATAAAATCATTTATCCTCCCAATCATCTGATTTTTAATGCTTTGAATACCACACCGCTAGATCGGGTGAAAGTGGTAATTTTAGGGCAAGATCCTTATCATGGCCCAAATCAGGCGCATGGATTAAGCTTTTCCGTGCAAAAGGGGGTTGCATTACCACCATCTTTGCGTAATATTTTTCATGAGTTACATGTTGATCTCGGGGTTGAAAGACCGAAGCATGGTGACTTGACGCATTGGGCAGAGCAGGGTGTGCTTCTGTTAAATGCAGTACTGACCGTCGAAGCAGGTCAGCCGACTTCGCATCAGAAGCGCGGTTGGGAAGAATTTACCGATCACGTCATTGATGTATTAAATGAACAGCGTGAACATATTGTCTTTATTCTTTGGGGCGCATACGCACAGCGTAAAGGACAGCGCATTAATCAAGACAAGCATCTCGTGTTAAAGGCAGCACATCCATCGCCTTTGGCAGCAAACCGTGGTGGTTTTTTTGGTTGTAAAGTATTTTCAAAATCGAATAACTACCTCAAACAACATGGCATTGAGCCTATAGATTGGCAGCTGGACGCATGAAATATTCTCCCCTTACTAAACATTATCATCCGGATTTGATTGTTGAAGAAGCGCACAATGGTTGGCGTATCGTTCGTTTAAATCGCCCGAAATCTTTGCATGCTCTCGATGAATCGATTGCTTCCGCACTTCTGGAAGTATTTCAGGACTTTCATCATGATGATAGCGTCAAAGCCATCTGGCTGGATTCAACCACACCGAAAGCGTTCTGTGCGGGTGGGGATGTGCGTAAGCTGCGTCAGTTAGTGATTAATGATGAAGTCGCGGCTGCCAATAAATTCTTTGAACAAGAATATGCACTCGATCTGTTACTGCATAATTATGCCAAACCCGTTTTAGTCTGGGGTGAAGGTTATGTGATGGGCGGTGGCCTGGGCTTGTTTATGGCAGCACCTTTCCGTTTAGTGACGCCATATTCACGTTTGGCCATGCCTGAAATCAATATCGGTTTGTATCCAGATGTGGGTGCAACCCGCTTTCTGGCGGATCGTGGTGCGATTGGTTTATTCACAGGCTTGACTGGTTCGATCATGACTGCTGCGGGTGCTTATGGGATTGGTTGGGCAACGCATATTTGTGATGCACAGCGTGATTCAGTGTTGGATAAAGTCATTAATATCGACTGGGAGCATTATCCTGCGGGTGACTTCCGTGCCATTGATGACACCCTGAACAGTATGCACCGTCCGGTAGGCCCGGGACCGCTACAAAACTCTCTGGACGTGATTCATAGTGTTTGCCGTGGCATCAACTTTGAGCATGATTATGAGTCGATTATTGGCCTGAGTGACGCACGCAGTGACTGGTTGCGTCAGGCCAGTGAAAACCTGAAAAAAGGTTCGCCAACTACTGCAGCCTTGACCTGGCTATTGTGGCAATGGGGTAAGCAGATACATTCCTGGAATGAAGTTTTCGAACTGGAAGTTCAGATCTCAGACTGGAAAATTCGTCATCATGACTTTGTTGAGGGTGTACGAGCACGTCTGGTCGACAAAGACCTTAGTCCTGAGTGGAAAAAAGGTGCAGATATGAGCTTGAAAGGGATCCTGTCTGGGAATCCTCCAGTTACGACTATTGAAAGCTGGAATGAGCTGCTCAAGCATTATGGTGTGATTTAAGCTTCAATGTCCGAAACACAATTTACAGATGAATACTGGATGCAGCGTGCTTACGAGCAGGCTGCACTTGCTGCTGCACAGGGAGAAATTCCTGTGGGGGCAATTATCGTCAGTCAGAATCAGATCATTGGCCAAGGATTTAATGCGCCCATCTCGTTGAATGATCCGACTGCGCATGCCGAAATTGTTGCACTACGTGATGCCTGTCAAAACATCCAAAATTATCGGTTACCTGATGATGCGGTGCTCTATGTGACTCTTGAGCCGTGCACCATGTGTGTCGGTGCACTGGTGCATTCGCGGGTTTCGCGAGTGGTATTTGGTGCATTTGAAGCGAAAGCGGGTTCATTGGTGAGTGCGCGTCAACTGTTTGAAACCGGTTATTATAATCACGTATTTCCTTTCCAGGCAGGCTGCATGCAGCAGCAATGTTCTGAACAGCTGAGTGCATTTTTTAAGTTGCGCCGCGAGCAGAAACGAGAACTCAAGTTACAAGAAAAGTTATTAAATACGCAGAAATAAATCTGCTTTATCCGCTAAAATTTGCTTACTTTCAAATATCTGCAATCTTCAGGAACAATAATGAACAGCATTCAAGTAAAAAAAGAATTTCCGGCAGCGCTTGATGATGTCTTTGATTTAATGTCTAAGCATGCCACCTATAATATTGCCTTCGCGCCGATGCAGGTTGAGCGGATCAAGGATTCTGCGGATGCTGAATATCCTGATGGACTTGGTTCAGTACGTGCAATGGGTGTGGGTCCAGTGAAGCCGCTGAAAGAACAAATTACCTTGTTCGAGCCAAATAATCGCATCGAATATCAGATTATTAAAAATCCATTGATCAAGCATCATTTAGGCATTATTGAATTTGAAGCACTGGCTGATGACAAAACGTTAGTAACTTATACGATTGAATTGCAGGCACGTGCGCCTTTTGTGAGTAAATTAATCCTTGCACAGTTACAGGCAGCGATTAAACTAGGCCTGACAAAACTCGCAAAATCTGTTTAAACAACAACGGGAAAGCAATGACAGTTCAAATTATTACCATTGATGGTCCAAGTGGGTCTGGCAAGGGCACGTTAGCAGCGAAACTGGCTGCACATTATCAGTTTCACTTATTGGATTCTGGTGCTTTATACCGCCTTTTGGGTTTGTCATTGCATCACCATGATTTGCTGGATTCGCTAGACACGAAATTGCCAGAATGCGTACAAATCGCAACAAATTTAGATATCCAGTTTGTCAGTACCGACACCGGGGTGCAGGTGTGGCTGGATGGTGAAGATGTGTCCCAAACTATTCGAACTGAACGGGTAGGAGAGTTTGCTTCAAAAGTTGCAGCAATTCCTGAGCTTAGAACAGCGATGGTTTCACGTCAGCATGCCTTTGCACAGGCGCCTGGTCTGGTAGCAGACGGACGTGATATGGCGACAAGTATCTTCCCGAATGCTCAGACAAAAATATATTTGACGGCCTCGGCTGAATCACGCGCGCAAAGACGTGTAAAGCAGTTGCAGGGCATGGGGCTGGATGTTAAAATAAGCGACATTTTAGCTAATATCATCGCTCGCGATAAACGAGATACGGAACGCGCTGTCGCTCCACTCAAGCCTGCGGATGATGCTTACATTATCGATAGTTCAGATTTGAATATCGATGAAGTATTCCAGCTGATGACCACTTATGTGGATCAGCAGTTAGCAAATTAACCCAATTTTATCAGCAAACGCATAGCTTGATCAGTTTTATATGGACTATG
The DNA here is from genome assembly GCF_000369745.1 of Acinetobacter sp. CIP 64.7. Taxonomy (GTDB): domain Bacteria; phylum Pseudomonadota; class Gammaproteobacteria; order Pseudomonadales; family Moraxellaceae; genus Acinetobacter; species Acinetobacter fasciculus. The sequence goes on from NZ_KB850179.1 coordinate 55,724, forward strand.
TAGATGCTTAATTAAACCGGCCTTGTCTGATCCAAGACCGCTGACTTTATCGGAAATATCATGACCGAATCTTTTGCAGCCCTCTTTGAAGCAAGCGAATTAAACCTCAACGTTGAAAAGGGTGCAGTTATCCAGGGCGTTGTAGTAAGCATTGACTCTGATTGGGTAACTGTTGACACTGGCCTTAAATCTGAAGGCGTTGTTGACCGTGCTGAGTTCTTAAATGAACAGCGCGAACTTGAAGTTCAAGTTGGCGACACTGTAGACGTAGTTGTTGAAGCACTTGACAACGGTATGGGTCAAACAGTTCTTTCTCGCGAAAAAGCTAAACGCGCAGAAACTTGGACTAAACTTGAAAAAATCTTTGAAGATGGCGAAATCGTTACTGGTGTTATCTCTGGTAAAGTTAAAGGTGGTTTCACTGTTGACATCGGTCCAGTACGTGCGTTCCTTCCAGGTTCTTTAGTTGATACTCGTCCTATTCGTGATACTACTCACCTAGAAGGCAAAGAGTTAGAATTCAAAGTAATCAAACTTGACGCTAAACGTAACAACGTTGTTGTTTCACGTCGTGCTGTTATGGAAGCTGAATCTTCAGCTGACCGTGAAGCTCTTCTTGCTCAGCTTGAGGAAGGTCAAACAGTTACTGGTACGATCAAAAATCTTACTGACTACGGCGCATTCGTTGACCTTGGCGGTATTGATGGTCTTCTTCACATCACTGACATGGCTTGGAAACGTATCAAGCACCCTTCAGAAGTTGTTGAAGTGGGTCAAGAAGTTACTGTTAAAGTACTTAAATTCGACCGCGAACGTAACCGTGTTTCTCTAGGTCTTAAACAGCTTGGCGAAGATCCATGGTTAGCGATCATGAACCGTTACCCTAAAGGTTCAATCGTTAAAGCGCGCGTAACTAACCTGACTGACTACGGTTGTTTCGCTGAAATCGCTGAAGGCGTTGAAGGTTTAGTACACGTTTCAGAAATGGATCACACGAACAAAAACATCCACCCATCTAAAGTTGTTCAGATTGGTGACGAAGTTGATGTTATGGTTCTTGAAGTTGATGAAGAACGTCGTCGTATTTCTCTTGGTATCAAACAAACTCGTGCTAACCCATGGGAAGAGTTTGCTAAAGATCACGACAAAGGCGAAAAAGTTTCTGGTACGATCAAATCTATCACTGACTTCGGTATCTTCATCGGTTTGCCAGGCGGTATCGACGGACTAGTTCACTTGTCTGATATTTCTTGGAACGAACAAGGCGAAGAAGCGATTCGTCGTTACAAGAAAGGCGACACTGTTGAAGCAGTTATCCTTTCTGTAGACGCTGAAGGCAACCGTATCAGCCTTGGCATCAAGCAAATGAACAACGATCCGTTCAATGACTTCCTTGCTGCTAACGAACGCGGTGCGTTGGTTAAAGGTACTGTAACTGCAGTTGACGCTAAAGGCGCGACTGTTAAGTTAGCTGACGAAGTTGAAGCGACTCTGAAAGCATCTGAAATCAACCGCGACCGCGTTGAAGATGCAACTAAGTTCCTTGAAGTTGGTCAAGAAGTTGAAGCGAAGATCATCAACGTAGATCGTAAATCTCGCGCAATCAACTTGTCTATCAAAGCGAAAGACGAAGCTGAAGAGAAAGAAGCAGTTGCTAACTTGAAAACAGCTCCTGCTGGTCAAGACAATGGTCCTAAGACGATTGGTGACCTGATCAAAGCTCAAATGGGCAACTAAGTAAGCGTTTGAATTGTATTGTTAATGTAAATTAACTAATACTTTTTATACAAATACTGTAAACGGTAGCGTAGTATTTAATTATTGCGCTACCGTTTTGTATTTAAACAGGTTATTATCGGGAAATAGATCCCAAGTAGCTTGATAATTAAAGAGGTCGCAGATGACTACTGAAGCACTTAATAAGTCTGACTTAATAGAGCGTATTGCGTTAAAAAATCCGCATTTGGCTGAGCCTTTAGTGGAAGAAGCAGTTAAAATTATGATTGATCAAATGATAGAAGCATTATCAACTGACAATCGTATCGAGATTCGTGGATTTGGTAGTTTTGCATTGCATCACCGTGAACCGCGCGTAGGTCGTAACCCTAAAACTGGTAAATCAGTAGAAGTGGCTGCAAAAGCAGTTCCGCACTTTAAACCAGGCAAGGCACTTCGTGACGCTGTGAACGAGTCTGCACAAAAATAATTGTAAATATTTTGCGGGGTGTTCATGCGTTACGTTCTGGTCATTCTTTTATTGGTACTGTTTGGTTATTCATTAGCTTTGGTTTTGCAAAACGGTACCGAATTGTCAGTGGACTTGTTATTTACTCAAGTTCCCGCAATGCGCCTGGGATTATTACTTCTCCTCACGTTATCTTTAGGTGTCGTTTTGGGCCTGTTATTGGGCGTTCAGATCTTCCGGGTTTTTCAGACGAATTGGGAAATTAAACGACTGCGTAAAGACATTGAACATCTACGTAAGGAACAGTTGAATACAGCCAAGTTAATGGCCGCTGAAGCAGCAGCCCATACCCGGCATGAAAAAACTGTATTAGATATTACCAATGAAAATCAAAGCCCATTATAATGGGCTTATTTTTTGCCTATATGAAGGGGTAATCTCTTGAGTATCATCGTCGCACTAGATGCCAAAAGCCAATTTGATGCCTTAGCCATTGCAGAACAGTTAGATCCTGCCTTGTGTCGACTTAAAGTTGGTAAAGAGTTATTTACCCATGAAGGTCCAATCATTGTCAAAGCGCTTCAAGATAGAGGCTTTGATGTATTTTTGGATCTGAAATTTCATGATATTCCAAATACAACAGCACAGGCAGTATGCGCGGCAGCAGATTTGGGTGTGTGGATGGTCAATGTGCATGCCTCAGGTGGCCGCAAGATGATGGAAACCTGTGTAGAGCGTTTACAAGCGGGTAATTATAAAACTCAGTTGATTGCAGTGACTGTATTGACGTCAATGGGCCGTGAAGACTTGAAAGATATTGGTCTGGATATTGAGCCAAATGAGCATGTAAAACGTCTGGCACAACTGACAAAAGACAGTGGTCTAGATGGGGTGGTTTGCTCAGCTCAAGAAGCGAAAATGTTACGTGAAACGATTGGAAAAGACTTTGCATTAGTGACACCCGGCATTCGTCCAGAAGGGTCGAATGCAGATGACCAGAAACGTATTGTGACACCGAAACAGGCAATGCTAGATGGCTCAACACATCTGGTAATTGGTCGCCCGATTACCCAGTCTAAAAATATGCGTCAGACTTTGAAAGATATTTTGGCAACGCTTTAATACGGTTTGAATGACAAAAAGCCTTTCAGTTGAAAGGCTTTTTTTATATATTGAAAAAATGGTTATAAAATAAAAAGGAAAAATGATGACTTCATCTGAACCACAATTATAAAAAGTACAGAATGACGTGATTCAAAATATTCAACAGGCAGAACAGCTTAAGCAACAAGAATAGCAACAACAGCAGGCAAGCTCAGCAGATCGGACAGCGGGGATCGATGTGGTCAGTTTGGCATCTGATGCCATCAGTCTTGCTTCGGATGTTATTGAAACAGTAGGCGATGCCTTAAGTGATATTGATTTAAGTTTTTAGTCAGCCCTCTCGGCCTACTTGCTTGTGCTTCGTTTTAAAATTCTGCTTTTAAACTGAATCAGGGAGGAGAGTTCCTCTTTATAAAAGAGGAATTTAGTGAGATTGAGAAAGTGATAAAGTAATTAAATCGCTGCCAGTACACTCACCATGACTGGTGCTAACAGTGACAAAATAAAACCACTGACCATGGCATGTGGAATAAAATCATGCCCACAGGCCTGTTTAACCATCGGTAGAGTCACATCCATCGCAGTTGCACCCGCTGCGGAAATGGCGGATCTTGGGTATCTCCAGCCCATACAATACATGAGTAAGATGGCAAAAATTTCTCTAAACAGGTCATTCATTAGCGCGATACTGCCGAGTTCTGCATTTCGAAGTTCTGTTACGACAACACCTGACATTGAGTAAAATCCATAGCCTTGTGACAGCATGATCAAATCTTTTAGACTGATGTCGGTGTTCCAGAATGAATAAAGCATGACTGCAAATAATGAACCAAAAATACAACCAATCGGAACTAAGAGAATTTTAAAATTTAACCAGGAACGATCTAAAGGTGAATAAGCCAGATCCAGGCCAATCATGAACATAAATACCAGCAACAAATGCCAGGTGCTGATTTGCACGGATAGATCAAATAGATTCAAGCCCGTATGTAAACAATATCCGCCTGCGAGAGCCAAAAAGGCATAGCTCATGTTCAGTAGGGATTTAAGCACCAGGTCGACGGATACCCGACCGGAACTAGGAGGATAACCTGCCCATTTAAATAGTAGATAGCAAAATGCAAAAGCACCGAGCGAGGTCAGAAAGGCAATGCTGATCGACGTACTCAAAATCTGGAGAGGATGCTGCAATTCATCTACCAATTGTGAAAATTCAAAGGCAATTGCAATCAATAAAACATAGCTAAAATAGGGCAATAGCTTGAAACAGATTTTAATAATCGAAAGCGGAATTTGTTTTGCCATGGCAAAACCGAGTGCTAGACAGAATAGAAGCTGAAAGATAAGCCAAAGCGATTGCATAAATTTAATGGATTGAAAAAATTACCTATAAATTATGCCACCGCTTGATGTCAGATGGTAAAAGCTTTTAGGCGACTTTATTCAATAATCGATAATCTGTGGCATTTGGCATTTGGCATTTGGCATTTGGCATTTGGCATTTGGCATTTGGCTTTTTGGTTTTGAGCCAGTATTTCCAGGTATAAGTTGGCCATAAGGCAAAGTTCTTGCCACCTTCCTGCTGATACCAGTTGACACAGCCAGATTGCCACACGGTCTTTTCAAACATATGTTGCACCTGCTGATTAAATGTATCTTGTGCCTGGTCTTTAACCATAATGGCATCGCTTTGGGATTGATCGACCAGTTGCATCAATTGCAAAATATATTCAACTTGTGCCTCAATCATAAAAATGACAGAATTGTGTGCCAATAGGGTATTTGGCCCCAGTAACTGAAACAGGTTTGGAAAGTCTTTCACGCAAATTCCATAATAGCTTTCAGCACCTTGTTTCCACATTTCATTCAGTTCTACGCCATCAAGCCCGGGTACATTGAAAATTCTTCATATAGATACGTGGATCGGTAATGAATCCGGTGCCATAAATCAGACAGTCAATCGGCCGCTCTTTTCCATCTTGTGTAATGATACTGTGTTCAGTCAGTTCCTGAATCTTCTCGGTCACCAGTTCCACATTATGGCGGTTAAACGTCGGGAAGTATTTATTTGAAACCAGAATACGTTTGCAGCCCATGATGTAATCGGGAGTTAGTTTCTTGGCCAATTCAGGGTTTTTGACCTCATATTTAATGAATAGTTCTGCCAGTTTTTGGGTGAATTTCATAATGCCCGGTTTGACAATCGGTACCACACGCGATTCATTTGACCAATACAGGCGGGCACGGTGTAGCTTTCTAAACCAGTCATATTTTTTAAAGAGTTTCTTTTCAAGATTCGGGTAGGCACGTTCATCCCGAGGAATGACCCAAGCCGCAGTACGTTGCATGACATACAGTTGTTTGCATTTCGGGGCAATTTCCGGAATATATTGAATGGCGCTGCCACCTGTTCCAATCGATGCGACATTTTTGCCAGTCGGGTCATAAGTGTGATCCAATTGCGCAGAATGAAAGACTTTGCCTTGGAATTTCTCAATACCGAGAATATCTGGGATTTGCGGAATATGTAAAGGTCCGGAAGCGAATATAACAAACTGGGCTTCAAGGATACTTTGATCCTGTAGCTGTAATTGCCATAGACAGCGTTCTGCCTGGTAATGTGCTGCCAGTACTTCGGTATTTAAACGGCAAAAAGCACGCAGGTTATAATCGGTCACCAGATCCTGAATATAAGAAAATATCTCGGGTGCTTCCGCATAACGTTTGGACCAATTGCTTTTCGGTGCAAATGACAAGGAATATAAATGTGATTGCACATCACAGGCTGCTCCAGGGTACTGATTGTCCCGCCAGGTTCCGCCAAAATCGCTACCTTTTTCAAGAATAATAAAATCATAAATACCATGCTGTTGTAAACGTATTGCCATGGCAATCCCTCCGCAACCAGCTCCAATAATGGCAACTTTGGTATGAGGGGGGGAGCGTGTAGCGGTGGCATGATCTAGCATCACTACATTCCTTACTTATTTTAATATTGGATATTTATCGTAATTTGCTCCCTGGTGATTAGACAGAAAATTGATCTAAACGGCAATAGCCGACACATTATTTTTATAGTACAACTAGAGCAATCACATTGTATTTGTATGGTTATGAAACGTTCTGTTCTCAGTCTGATGTATTTGATTCAAGGGATGCGCAAGGCTGGCATGGAAGTCGATCAGAAACTGCAAAACATTGGGCTGCGTGTAGATGCCTTTGATCCAAGTTCGGTGATCCATCCGAGTCTGGAACATGATGTGCTTAAGGTGGTGGGACAGGAAATCCAACCTGAACAGGGATTATTGATTGGTCAGCATTATGCTTTGGCAGGTTATGGTCCCTTACTCATGTTGCTGGTGACCAGTCCTACAGTACGCGATGCACTGAACCAGGTGATCCGTTTTCAGCAGTTGACCCATTTGACCGGTCAGTTGGATTTGCAGCAAAGCGAGCATCATAGCGCGCTGTGTTATCGAGCAAAGCAGCAGGATGATCATTTGGGAATGTTGCTGGCACAGGCGGAGATTTCCGGAACGTTTAAGTTTATCCGGGAAATTTACAAATTGATGGGCTTATCCAAACCTGATTTGCGGATCGAGTTGCCATTTGCCTATCCAGAAGATCTGAATACCTTAAAGGTCTACCATGATTATTATGGAACACAGGTACAGTTTGATGCATCTCGGGCAGCATTCTGGTTTGATGAAGCAGTGTTGGATATTAAAATTCCTTCTGCAGATGCGGTCACTTTTGCTGTCTATGAAGCCAAATGTCTGGCTGAACTGGAACGCTTGCAACAGGATGAGCAGACGCCGACTGTGGTGCAGCGCGTGCAGGATTATCTGGAGATCCAAAGCGGCCTGATGCCGAGCATGGCTGAAACGGCACAGGCGCTGAATATCCCGGAACGAACCTTACGGCATCAGTTACAGCAGTGTGATACCAGTTATAAGCAGATTCGCGAAGAAATTATTAAAGATAAAGCTTTGCGACTGATTGAATACAAACAGTATTCGATTGAAATGATTGCAGAATTATTAGGCTATTCCGAGCCGGCTGCTTTTAACCATGCCTTTAAACGCTGGTTTGGGCAAAGTCCTCGGCAATATATAAAATAGCCTAAGCTTGTTTATGCCAAAGTGTTATAGCGTGTTGATTAAACTCCGCTATAATTAAATTGATCCCAAATAGTACGAAATTCTATGTCCGATTTTAATTCACAGCACAGCACCGCTTTTAGTCCGATTTCTCCTGCAGAACGTTATGCACAAGCGATCTCTTCGGGACAGTTTATGCCTGATGAAGCACAGGCAATGGCAGTACATGAACTGAATCGTGTCTGGCTGGAATTGATTCAGCGTTTTAAGGCATCGAAAAAAGCATTTCGCCGCTTTCGCCGTCAGACATCTCCCAAAGGCGTCTATATGTGGGGCGGAGTAGGACGTGGCAAAACCTGGCTCATGGATCAGTTTTACGATTCGATTCCGTTTCGCCGTAAAACCCGGATGCATTTTCACCATTTTATGCAGCATGTGCATCGTGAGTTAAACAAATTATCCGGACAGCGTAACCCGCTAGATATCGTGGCGGATCGGATTTATAAAGAAGCCGTCATCATCTGTTTTGATGAATTCTTTGTATCCAATGTGACGGATGCGATGATCTTGAGTGATCTGTTCCAGAAGCTGTTTGAACGCGGTATTACCTTGGTCGCGACTTCGAATATCGCACCGGACGGTTTATATAAAAACGGCATTCACCGTGACCGTTTTATGCCTACCATCGAACTGGTCAAGAAAAACTGTGTGGTATTAAATGTTGATGCCGGAGTCGATTACCGTCTACGGGTTCTAAAACAGGCACAACTGTTTAAATTCCCGTTGACCCATGATCATAAAAACTGGATTGCACAACGTTTTAGCGCTTTGACTCAGACACAGACCTGTTCTGAAGAGCCGATTATTATCAACAACCGTATTGTTGAAACCGTGTCACATACTGAAGATGTATTGTGGTGCGAGTTTTCTGAGCTGTGTTTAAAACCACGAAGCCCGGCTGATTTTATTGAAATCGCCAATATTTATAATACGGTTTTGGTCAGCAATGTGCCGCACCTGACCGATTTCCTGAATGATGGAACACGCCGTTTTATTTATCTGGTGGATGAATTTTATGACCGCGGCGTCAAGTTGCTCTTAACCTCGGAAGATAATATCGTGGATATTTACGAGGGTGAGAAACTGGCCTTTGAAATTGAACGGACCCGTTCCCGTTTGCTGGAAATGCAGTCAGATGAATACCTGAATTCTGAACATCGCCAGATTGAGAAAATCGCCTCCGTGAACGGAGAGTAAGAATAAAAGCGCTGGTTATTTACTGGCGCTTTTTTTTATAAAAATAGGTACTTAAATTATCGACAAGCCTGATCAAACATGGCTTAATCTTGATCTAAATATGATCGTGTATAACTAAAATGCATAATTTTTACTCGAAAATCTGAACTTAAGTCTAATTTCTACATTTCGAAAACTTTATACACTGTCATTAGGGTATTTAGCAGAATGATATCTATTTGTAACTGAGAAATATCAAATATGTTTATGAGGGTATTCATATTGGAAAAAATGCTCAGTATTTAGCAATGTGATAATACTATTCAGCTAGATTTTAATCGGTATACTAGAATCTCTTGTATAAAAAGTAGCAATATCAGGAAAGACAATGACTGCACGTATTCAAAAAGGCAAGTTAGCGATTGCTAAAGAACTTTACGATTTCATCGAAAATGAAGCACTACCAGGTTCTGGTTTAGACAGCGAAACATACTGGAAAAACTTTGAACAAGTCGTTGTTGATCTTAGCCCTAAAAATAAAGCACTTTTGGCTAAGCGTGATGACATTCAGGCGAAAATTGATGAATGGCACCGCAATAACACATTTGAATTACAAGCTTACAAAGCTTTCTTGACTGAAATTGGCTACTTGTTACCAGAAGTAGAAGATTTTCAAATCAGCACTGAAAATGTAGACGAAGAAATTGCAATACTGGCAGGTCCACAGTTGGTGGTACCAGTACGTAATGCACGTTACTGCTTGAACGCTGCAAACGCACGTTGGGGTTCTTTGTACGATGCACTTTACGGTTTCGATGTCATCTCTGAAGAAGATGGTGCGGAAAAAGGCAAAGGTTATAACCCGAAACGTGGTGAAAAAGTTGTCGCATTTGCCAAGAATTTCCTCGACGAAACTTTCCCACTGGCACAAGGTTCGCATGCGGACGCAACTCAATACGCAGTTGAAGCTAATGCACTGGTTGTTACCCTAAAAGACGGTTCAAAAACAACTGTGGCAGATGCGGCTAAATTCGTTGGCTACAATGGCGAAGCTTCAGCACCGACTGAAATCGTATTTAAAAATAATGGTCTGCACGCTATTGTGCAAATTGATGCCAGCAGCCCGATTGGCCAAACTGATGCCGCTGGTGTAAAAGATGTGGTTCTTGAAGCTGCGGTTACGACCATTCAGGACTTGGAAGACTCGATTGCAGCCGTTGACGCTGAAGAAAAAGTGGAAGGCTACCGTAACTGGTTAGGCCTAATGAAAGGTACTTTAGAGGAGTCTATTGAGAAAAACGGTAAAACTGTTACCCGTAAACTGAATGAAGACCGTACTTTCAAAAATGTAGAAGGTGGTGAAACTAAAGTTCACGGCCGTTCATTGATGTTGCTACGTAATGTTGGTCATTTAATGACGAACCCTGCGATTCTGGTAGATGGCGCAGAAATCTATGAAGGCATCATGGATGCATTGGTTACGCCATTATTGTCTTTTGCAGACATCAAAGGTGAAAACACCATCAAGAACTCGCGTCAAGGTTCAATGTATATCGTTAAGCCGAAAATGCATGGTCCTGAAGAAGTGGCATTTGCCGTTGAATTGTTTGAACGTGCAGAACAGGCACTCGGCTTACCTGCAAAAACTTTAAAAATCGGGATTATGGATGAAGAACGTCGTACTTCTGTGAACTTGAAGAACTGTATTGCACAAGCCAAAGATCGTACTATCTTCATCAATACAGGTTTCATGGACCGTACTGGTGACGAAATCCATACCTTTATGGAAGCTGGTCCATTCGTTCGTAAAGGCGAAGTAAAAGGCCAAATCTGGTTCCCGGCTTATGAAAACCGTAACGTGATGATTGGTCTGCAAGCAGGTTTACGTGGTAAAGCACAGATTGGTAAAGGCATGTGGCCAAAGCCAGACATGCTGCTTGACATGTACAAAACCAAAACTGAACATCCTGAAGCGGGGGCGAGCTGTGCATGGGTTCCATCACCTACAGGTGCGGTGATTCACGCGATTCACTATCACCAGATTAATGTTGCAGACCGTCAGCAAGAGCTATTGTCGACTCAACCTTTATCTCTGGATGATTTGTTGACACCACCATTGGCGAAAGACACCAACTGGTCTGAAGAAGAAAAAACCAAAGAACTCGAAAATAACTGTCAAGGTATCTTGGGTTATGTCGTTCGTTGGGTAGATTTGGGTGTAGGTTGTTCTAAAGTGCCAGACATCAATGATGTCGGTTTAATGGAAGATCGTGCGACTCTACGTATTTCTTCACAACACGTTGCGAACTGGTTGCGTCACGGTATCGTAAGTCGTGAGCAAGTAGAAGAAGTGATGCAACGTATGGCGAAAATTGTGGATGAGCAAAATGCCAATGATCCACTGTATACGCCAATGTCTGCTGACTTTGCCAACAATATTGCGTTCCAGGCAGCATCTGACCTGATTTTTAAAGGTGGTGAGCAGCCATCAGGTTATACCGAGCCGCTTCTGCACGCAGCGCGTTTAAAGTTAAAAGGTTATACAGGTGACTAATCCTGTCTAGCTTAAAAAAGCCTCTTCGGAGGCTTTTTTATTGTCTAATGGTAAGCCGCTGTCGTTCTGACTAGAAATTTTCCAGCCGAACTCTTAAAGTGGGGCAAAGCATGCGAGGAAACAATAAAATGACAACAGTATATCAAAATTTAGATCAGCAATTTATTCATGGCCAGTGGCAAGGCGGTACTTCAACCAGAACAATAAAAAATATCAATCCCTATACCCAGAGCGAAATTTTTAGCATGGCAGCTGCCAGTTCTGTCGATGTAGACAGTGCTTATACCGCAGCAGAGCAGGCTTTTCAGCAGGGTGTTTTGAATTCCACTGAAGTACGAAAGACAGTGTTGCAAAATGTGATCACAATTATTCAGCAGCGTCGTGATGAAATCATTGACTGGCTGATTATTGAATCAGGCAGTACACGTATTAAAGCTGGCGTTGAGGTAGATGCTGCTCTGGGCATCATTCTGGAAAGTCTGGCTTTTCCAGATCAGATCCAAACTGAACAGCTGGAAAGCAAAGATCCAGCACGTAAAAGTTTAGTTTTGCGTAAGCCTTTAGGCGTGATTGCTGTCATTAGTCCATGGAACTTTCCATTTCATTTATCCTTACGCTCAGTGGCTACTGCAATTGCCTGTGGCAATACCGTTGTATTGAAGCCGGCCAGTGATACGCCGGTGACTGGCGGCACCTTAATCGGCAAGCTATTTGAAGAAGCAGGTTTGCCTGCAGGTACACTGAATATTGTTGCCGGTGCTGGCAGTGAAATCGGGGATTATTTTGTTGAGCATTCAGTGCCGAAAATGATTTCATTTACCGGTTCGACTGAAGTGGGGAAAAGTGTCGGTAGCAAAGCCTTGGCTAGTCCCCGCATCAAACGTCTGGCACTTGAACTGGGTGGCAATGCGCCTTTGGTCATTCTGGATGATGCCGATCTTGATCTAGCAGTTGAACTGACGCTGATGGGGCGTTTTATGCATCAGGGACAAATTTGCATGAGTACCAATCGGGTTATTGTCGATGCCTCTATTTATGATGCCTATGTAGATAAGCTTCTGGATCGGATCAAAATGATTCCGGTGGGTGATCCAAATCTGGAAGATACCATGATCGGTCCGATCATTAACCAGAGTCAGGTTAAAAAGCATCAACAGATCATTCAAACGGGCAGCGAGCAGGGCGCGCAACTGGTCTATGAAGGAGGAATTGAAGGGAATCTGGTTTCTCCGCATATTTTTATTGATGTTGCGGAAGATTCCGATCTGGCGCAGCAAGAAAGCTTCGGTCCGATTTTACCTATCTTAAAAGCCCGGGATGAAGCACATGCTTTAAACCTAGCCAATGCGACCGAGTTTGGCTTATCCAGTGCAGTATGTACCTCAAACATGGAGCGAGGCTGCGCGTTTGCGGCACAACTGGATATTGGGATGACACATATTAATGGCATTAGTGTTGCAGACCAGTCAAATGCACCCTTTGGTGGCGAGAAAAATTCAGGATTGGGTCGTTTTAATGGCCGCTGGATTTTTGAGGAATTTACCCGGACACATTGGTTGACTGTCCCGAATTCATAACAGTCAACACGCCTAAAACTATAGAAATACGACAGGCTTCGACTTGGCAGCACGGTATAATCTAATGGTCGAATGATTTACATATATGAGCCATGTGCGCCAATTTTAAGCCTTTAACCTTAGAGCAGTTGCATAATCTGGGATTGCCAGAAATTCCTTTTGAATATCCAGAGGAGGTTTATCCCAATTATGCTACACCGCTTTTGTTTCATTCAGCTCAAGGACTGGAATGGCGTCCTGTGAATTTTGGACTCATTCCGAAATGGGCAGAAGACAAAACTATAGGCACCAAGACCTATAACGCCAGAAATGAAACCTTACTGCAAAGGCCCACCTTCGCTGAAGCCACCGCCAAATGTCATTTTGGCGTCATTCCGGTATCGGAATTTTATGAGTCCAAATATTTTGACAATAAACCGCAGCGTTGGGGTGTAAGACGTAAAGATGGTCAGGCGACTTTTATTGCAGCTGTGTATGAGATTGCTCGGGTACAAGGTGAAATTGTACGCTCTGCCAGTATGATTACCATGGATGCAATTGACCATCCCATGATGAAGGAGTTTCATGAGCCGGGTAATATCAAACGCTCGGTTATTGTGATTCCACAGCAGCGACTGCAAGAATGGCTAACGCTAAGGCATCCGGATATTCGTAGCTTTGTAGAGGGCTTTCCGGTAGAAGATTTTGAATGCTCACATGTACCAAAAGAAAAAATCAAAAAAGTCAGTCCACAACTGAACTTTTTTGATTTTTAGAAAGCTCTGGCGAATTATTTATTATTATAAAGTATGCGCCAATTCGCCAGCGTCTATTTAAAATAAAAAGTAGGTCTTTAACGAGCTAAATTTTTGAAAATATGACGTAAACTTTCCATGGTTTTTTCAATTTGCAAAGGCGTCAGGCCTTCAAATGACTGTTCCAGTACGACATTGGTCAGATCATTGATCTTATGTGTCATTTGCATGCCTTTGTCAGTCAAAAATACTCGGGTAATCCGTGCGTCATCCTCACATGAATAGGTTTCAACCAGACCTTCGTCTTTTAAGCGGTAGACAATTTTAGTCGTGGTCGACATTTTAGAAACAACCATCTCTGACAAATCAGAAACACTGGCATGCGGTTTGGCTTTTAGTGCAAGAAGGATGCGGCGGCGGGAATTGTCAACACCATACTTTTTTAGTGCATGATCGACATTAACGACGTATTGAGCATGAACCTGAGTTACCCAATAATATGGAAAGTTTTCTAAATTAAATTCTTCCGTACACGGCAAAAATTTTGCATATTTCTTAGTCATGAAATGTTCCTTGTATTTATTTTTCTAGGGCCCGTTCATTTTATGAAAAAGTTTATGCATATTTCAACCTTTATTTTAAAAATGTTAAAGCGCTAACACTTTTTAGTTTTGCTTAACATCCCAAGGAGTTGATCAGTTCTGCATGTGAGCCTTATCTGGCGCGAAGATTGTTCTTTAAAATCGGATGAAAGGCGATAATATTTTGTATAAATTTAATTCCTCATTATGTATTTCGTGAGTAGAAATGTTTTCCAAGACTTTTTATTGTTCTTAAGCAGCCTGTCTGAATAGGTTTTAATGCAAATAATTGTATTTCAATAAATTAATCGATTTAAGAAATATAGGGTGATTGAGTGGTTTTAGTCAATATAGTAAATGATTATTTACAGCTATATTTTTAAGTGATTGTTCTTTCAATAAAAAAATAGTTTATGCTCTAATCTTTAAGTGACCTTAAAAGTAATGGTCTAATCAAACTAAATTCTGTTTATTTTTAATTCAATTTGAATAAATGATGTAGAAAAAATTAAAATTAATCAGTTTCAGCATCAATCAGTTGATCATAAAAGTCTCAATAAAATCATGATCATGTAATTTTTTTGTAAATTAATACATTACAAAATACTCAGTTTATGCATAATGGAATAGTCTTAAGTTGCATAGGTTAAATTTTAATGGATCCCTCGCCGTGCGTTGATCTTCCATCTCTATTTCTAGCTTACTCGAACGGGGTCATTCTCTAATGGAATTTTTATTAGATCCCGGAATCTGGGTAGGTTTAATTACTCTTATTATTCTTGAAATTGTTTTAGGTATTGATAACCTAGTCTTCATTGCCATTCTGGCTGAAAAACTTCCTCCTGAACAACGCGATAAAGCACGTGTTATTGGTTTGTCTCTCGCATTATTCATGCGTCTAGGCCTGTTATTTGCCATTGCCTGGTTGGTCACTTTGACACAACCATTGATTACTGTGTTTGACTGGACCTTCTCCGGTCGGGACCTGATCTTGTTATTTGGTGGCTTGTTCCTGGTGTATAAGGCCGTTACTGAGCTGCATGAAAAGATTGAAGGTAAACCTGAAGTCACAGTGTCTACCAATGTGGTATATGCAAGTTTCACTGCTGTTGTTGCACAGATTGTTGTTTTAGATGCTGTTTTCTCTTTAGATTCAGTGATTACCGCCATTGGTATGGTCGACAATATTTATGTCATGATGGCTGCCATGATTGTCGCAATGGGCGTGATGCTACTGGCATCGAAACCATTGACCAATTTTGTGAACCGTCATCCAACCGTGGTGATTCTGTGTTTAAGCTTCCTACTTTTGATTGGTATCAGTCTAATTGCAGAAGGTTTTGGTTTCCATATTCCTAAAGGCTATATCTATTCAGGTATTGGTGTTGCGATCATAATTGAAGCATTTAACCAGTTTGGTCAGCGTAATGCTGCTAAACATGAATCTAAGATTCCTTTGCGTCATCGTACGGCTGACTCGATCCTAAAGTTAATGGGTGGCAAGTTAGAGACGACAGATACTCAAAATAATGAGGCACAAGAAACCTTTGCAGATGAAGAGCGCTATATGATTGGTGGGGTACTTACCCTTGCAGAGCGTTCAGTCGCTTCGATCATGACGCCGCGCGGTCAGATTTCATGGGTTGATCTGGAAGATAGCCCAGAACAGATCCGTGAAAAAATTCTATCTGTTCCACACAGTCTGTTCCCGGTATGTCGCGGTAGCCTAGATAAGGTGATTAGCGTAGTACGTGCCAAAGAATTATTGGATGTACTGGAAGAGCCGGAAGAATTAAAAGCACTGATTAAACGTCATCGCCCAATTTATATCTTTGAAAAAATGAAAGTTATTGACGCAATCAATACCTTGCGTACCTCTAAAGGTTCTTTGGTCTTGGTGAGTGATGAGTTTGGTAATGTGCAGGGTCTGATTTCACCGCTAGATGTGTTTGAAGCAATTGCCGGTGAATTCCCGGATGCTGATGAACAGCTAGATCTAGTTAAAATCGATGATACGCACTGGATTGCATCGGGCATGTTAGATCTTTATCAGCTTGAACTGGAACTTGGCATGATTGATCTGATTGATGAAGATGCCGGTTATATCAGTGTTGCGGGTTTGATTCTGGATAAAACCAACAGTACGGTTGACGTGGGCACCGAGTTAAATTATCAAGGTGTACAGTTCAAAGTCACTGAAATTGAAAGCAATCGTATCAAGTCGGTCAGCATTCATTACGCAGGTTAAATAGGTGTTTTAAACACGTTATTTATTCAAATCTTAAAAGTCAGTTGCTTTAGTGGCAGCTGGCTTTTTTAATGCATATTTGTAAAGCTGACTTATTGAAATCAAAGTTAGCTCATTGTTTGAACTGATTTTTATTAGTCTATTCATACTATTAGTCATGTTCCCGATTGAGCTGAATATCCTAGTATTGCACTGAAATTTTAAAGCCGAAAAAGTCAAATCAGCAATCAAAAATAAGCATGATCAGGCTTTAAATATTGATTTATGTAACCTGTTAATCAAAACTTAAAAGTCATATTTAAATACTGACAAAAAATTGAACTACAATTCACATGAACTAGATTTGCGTGATGCAAACAGATCTTAAGTAAAATGGAAACCGTTTGTGTGGAAATCACTAGATAAGTTGTATAAAGCCTACTCAGTTCAGAATAAAACTACTCAAAAATGATCTCCGAAAGAGCTAGGCAGAACATTTCTAAGGAGATCAATAAAGCAAATGAGTAGGATCAATCTAGGGCCTGTCATCAATTAGCTTGAGAAAATCTAATCTGTCCTCATTATTTTTTCATGACTAAACGCTATGCATTAAGAGATGATCAGTGGGAACGGATCAAGGATCTGTTGCCTGGACGGCCGGGTACTGTTGGAGTAACCGCCAAAGACAACCGATTATTTGTTGAGGCAATACTCTATCGTTATCGTTCAGGTATTCCGTGGCGAGACTTACCCGAACGGTTCGGTGATTTTAGAGTCGTACATACCCGTTTTAGCCGTTGGGCTAAAACAGGCGTGTGGCAGAGAGTTTTTGAAGTGCTATCACATGACAGTGATAATGAATATGCCATGCTGGACTCAACCATTGTGCGCGCTCATCAACACAGTGCCGGAAAAAAAAGAACAGGCGATCGGACGCAGTAAAGGTGGCTTAAGTACCAAAATTCATGCCCGTACTGATGCTTTAGGCAACCCAACAGGATTTTATCTCACTGCCGGGCAGGCCCATGACTTGAACGGTGCCGATGTGTTACTGGACTTATCGTTAAGCCAAACATGGCTTATGGATAAAGCCTACAATTCCAGGGATCGAGTGATTGATCCGATTCATAAGATCAATGGTCAAGTCGTGATGCCATCCAAAAGTAACGCGATTGATCAGCGTGATTATGACCAACATCTTTATAAGGCAAGACATCTGATCGAGAATTTCTTCGCCAAGCTCAAGCAGTATCGAGGTATTGCTACGCGCTATGATAAATTGGCTCAAAACTTCCTGTCAGCGATCTACCTTGCCTCAATCATGATATGGCTTAATTGATGACACGCCCTAAATAGGGATGATTATCTATTAAAGAGAATAAACACCCATGAAGTGACCCGTAAACTAAATGGATTCTGGCAGAATTTTAAAGTTGGCGTATTGTCGGATTGTTTCAGTATTGAGTTGATGGATTTCATCCAGAAAGGCGACATTAAAACAGCCTAACTGTTGCGCAGGTTCAAATGCCAATTGACCGGCAATTGCAAAATGTACATGCGCAGTCAATGCAGCAAGGACGGGAGACGTTACTGCACTATATGCAGCAATCAGTGCACCGAGCGCACATCCCATCGCCGTGATTCGGGGCTGTAAAGCAGAACCGCCTGACACCTGTATCACAGGATAGTCTTTCGAAATAATGTAATCAGATTCACCGGAGATTGCGATACATTCACAATGATCCAGCAAACTTCGCGCCTGTAAATAAACATCCGCACTGTCTACTGTGCTGTCTACACCCTTGGACTCGATCTGCTTGCCAGCCAAAGCACCAATTTCAGAAGCATTGCCTCGTAAAATCGTAGGCTGGGAATGCATCAACTGATCTACGACGCCAGAACGCCAGCGCAGAACTGTTCCATAACCGACCGGATCAAGCACCCACGGTTTTTGCAATTGATGTGCAGTTTTCGCAACAATCTGCATCGCCTGAACCTGCTCGGTAGTTGGTGTACCCAGATTCAGACTGATTGCTGCTGCAATCTTGGCAAAACTTTCAGCTTCAAAAGGATTGTCGATCATGGCCGGAGAAGCATGTGCAGCCAGTACAATATTGGCGACATAGTTGCTGGCCACCGTATTGGTCATGATATGCACCAGGGGTTGCTGTTGCTGAAGTTTCAACCAGGCTTCACAGATCTGGTCCAGAAGTGTTTGCTGTAATGCTTGCATCGAAGTAGTCATCGTGGTCATTTAGAATAGGAGAAAGATTCGTTGTATTCGGTCAGCGGGTAAAATAATGGTCTTGATGCTTGCAGCTACGACAGAACAGGCTGACATAGTCACTGGCATCATAATCCACCGACAGTTCCTGTGAGCCGCAGTGCATACAACGTTTCTGGGAATAAAATTTCAGGCGAGGTTCGATCTTGTGCCACGAACGCCACACCGGCTGAAAGAAGATATTTTCATCATAGCCCAAAAACCGATAAAACAGGATTTCGCTCATCTTGCTGAATGCCAGTTGCGGTGGACGCGGCAGGGTAGAGGTTTCCCATTTTTCTGTAACTGAACGTTCGCGGTACTGCTGCAAGGTTTTTTTCAGCAGATTGGTATTAATAAAGTTTTCATTGCGGGGCTTGAGGGCTTTTTGTTTATATAGATATTCCAGCCCGGTCTGCACCAGATAATAAATCTGACCCACAGCCAGTACATCCAAAAGACGATAGCAAAAGGTCTGAAAGCTCTGATTTCCGGCAATTTGCACATTCCAGCTACGGCAATAGAATTGGGCAAACTGAATGATTTCTTCATATAGCAGGCAATAGAGTGCATCTTTGACTTCATCTGCACTTTTAAAGGGCACACCTTGGCTCAGGTTTTGATAAAACCAGTTGCGCAGCTGCTGGGTGATACTGAACAGGGTCGGTTCAGAATAACCATCCAGTCGCACATTAATATAATAATGCTGATTTTCCTGCTGGAGATCTTTGGGAATCAGAACCTGATCCCTGATTAGGATTTTTACCAGACCATGCTGAAACAGATAGTTGGGACTGATGGAATAATATCGAATTTGATGCCAGTCAATATATTCACGGTGCTGACTATATTCCTGCACCTGTTCATCCAGAACCGAAAGTAAAAACAGCTTATTGATAAAACTGAGCTGATTCAGCTCAAGAACCGGCCGATCCTGTTTTTTATGATATTGACGGTTTTCCTGTAAACGGACTTCCTTGAGCATGCGTTTACGCTGCGCCAGACATTGTTCGCAATAACAATTGTGCTTTTGATCGGAGTAAAGCTGATGCTGGCAATGGCTGCATTCATGATAGCTCAGCTCCTGATCATATTGTTCTGCCTCAATCCAATACATCGATGCCTTACACAATGGGCAGTGAGTACTTTCATCAAGCTGTTTTTGCAGAACACTGAATACCATGGTCGCGAGCAACTCTAGAATGGAAGGGCATTTGATTATACACGGCTGATGAGATGCAAACGTAGTGGACTGGTGCAATTTTTCTAAATCAAAATTAGTCACCCAAACAAGAGAAGAGCTACCGAAGTAGCTCTGATTTTAAAAACATGAAATGACGTTTTTTAAACCGGGCAGGGTAATGTGTCGTCCTCCTCGCCGCGGTGTTTGGCATGAATTAAGGCCTGAACCTTTTTAGAGGGCACTTTTTTGGCACCGAGTGCATCGTAGGTGTTGAGAATGGCAGTCACTTCATGGGCCTGAAGCGGAATGCCTTCACAGCTCATCAACAGGGCAATCACTTTATGGTCAATATTGGCCTGATCCAGGGTCTGCAAAGTTTTGATATTTTCGATCCGTACAACATGCTGTTTTAAATACATGGCTCACCTCATCATCGTTATCATTATTCTTTCATTGGAAGTGTGGAAAAACACAGTTTAACTGTAGCAAGAAGTGTGCTCATTTATTAATCAGAATTTATTCGGTACTCAGCAAATAAAATTATATATTTTTAAATCAGTTATTTATGAAAATGTCAGAAATTATGATCCTGACTATTTTTATGGCACAGATATTTCTTATGTAGAGTCGAGTGCTGCTCAATTAGGCAGAATGCATTGAAAGTGGTGCATGAAATGCCCATATTAGATCTAACAATACAAATGCACAGACAGCGTTTAAAACTTGGCGTATGATTTTGACATGAACAATGTCGAACACGATAAAAGATTAGGACAGGACATGAATATTGCGGCAAACCCGGTGATCGAAGCGGATCAAACCATTTATTTAAAAGACTATCAAAAACCTTCCTTTATTGTTGATTCCATCGACCTGAATATCCAAGTCTATAGTGACCACAGTCTGGTCAGCAGCAAGCTGGAGATGCAGCGCCAAACTGCTGGCGATCTGGTTCTGCTTGGCCGCGATCTAGAGCTGCAATCGATTAAGTTAAATGGTCAAACCCTGAATGCCAGTGACTACCACTTGGATGCTGAACAGCTGGTCATTGCCAATGCACCTGATCAAGTGTTGCTTGAAATTGTGGTTAAAATCCACCCCGAAAGTAATACGATGCTGGAAGGTTTATATCAGGCCAGTTCAGATCTGTTTGTGACCCAAAATGAACCAGAAGGGTTCCGTAAAATTACTTTCTATCCAGACCGTCCAGATGTGTTGTCGGTCTTTACGACGCGTGTCGAAGCAGATAAGAAATATCCGGTTTTGCTTGCAAATGGTAACCTGCTGGAAACCGGTGAAGTCGATGCCAATCGTCACTATGCCGTGTGGCAGGATCCGACCAAGAAACCGAGCTATTTGTTCGCTTGTGTGATTGGTGATCTGGCCGTGATGAAAGATTCTTATGTCACATCGGAAGGCCGCAATGTAGCTCTGGAAATCTATGCAGAAGAAAAAGATATTCCAAAATGCAAGATCGCCATGGAAGCGCTCAAACATTCCATGCGTTGGGATGAGGAGCATTATGGTCTGCCTTATGATCTGGATAACTACATGATTGTGGCGACCAGTGCATTCAACATGGGTGCCATGGAAAATAAAGGTCTGAATATCTTCAATACTTCATGCGTGCTGGCCGATGAAGAGTACACCACTGATGCCGCAATCATGCGAGTGCAGTCAGTCATTGCACATGAATATTTCCATAACTGGACTGGTAACCGGATTACCTGTCGTGACTGGTTCCAGTTATGTTTGAAAGAAGGCTTGACTGTATTCCGTGACCAGTCTTTCTCGGAAGATTTACAGTCGGCTGCGGTACAACGTATTGATGATGTAGCAGTTCTCAAAGCGCATCAGTTCCCGGAAGATTCAGGGCCGCTGTCGCATCCACCGCGTCCGGATCATTTTGTAGAAATTAACAACTTCTATACTGCCACTGTTTATGAAAAAGGTGCGGAAATTAACCGCATGATGGCGACCTTGCTTGGCAAGGAAAAATTCCGTCAGGGAACCGATGAATATTTCCGCCGTCATGATGGTCAGGCGGTAACAGTTGAGGATTGGGTGGCCGCGCTTACAGCAGGTTCAGGTGTGGATCTTTCAAACTTCCTGACCTGGTACAACCAGCCAGGTACGCCTAAATTGCAAGTAAAAGCTGAGTACGATGTTGAGACCCAAATCTATCGTCTTCACTTCAAGCAAAGCCTGAAACCGCATGCCAAATACCCGAATCTGAAAGCAGTTCCAATTCCAGTGGCTTTGGCATTGTTTGATGCTGAAAGCGGTGAGCAGCTAACGCTGAACTCTGAGGCACTCTTTGAAAATGGCGTCAAAGATGGCGTGTATCTGTTTGATCAGGATGAAGCCACGATCGAATTTAGCGGTGTGACAGCAAAACCGGTGGTGTCCTTGCTGCGTAATTTCTCTGCACCGGTGAATCTGGACTTTGACTATTCAGAAAAAGAACTGGCTTTCCTGTTGCAATACGAGACCAATGGTTTTAACCAGTGGCAAGCAACTCAGACCTTACTCGAGCGTATCTTGCTGGATGACCAGCCTGCAGAAATTTATATCGAGGCTATGCTCAATACCTTGCCGGATGTGATTGAGAAAGATCCGCTGTTGGCATCACGTCTGTTTGATGTACCGTCGGAAGGTTATTTAGGTAGCCGTATTGATCAGGATTATAATCCGGTCATGATTCAGGAAAAGCGTGAGGCTTTGCTACATACTCTGGCACGTGCTTTTGGAGAAACAGCGAAAGAAACTTATCTTAATCTGGATCCTGATCTGCAATCTGAATTCTCACAAGCGATGGGTGTGCGTGCTTTAAGAAATATTATGCTGACGATGATGGCTCGTCAGGGAGATGCATTTGCCTTTGATTTAGCCTATGAGCAATATCACACGGGGAATATGTCTGAACGTTTGGGTGCGCTGAAAGTCTTGGTCTGGAATGATGCACCACAAGCAGAAGAAGCTTTGGCAGATTTCTATAGCCGCTTTGAAGATGAAGCCTTGTCTTTAGACCAATGGTTTATGGTTCAGGCAGCACATCCAAAAGCAACGGATGCAACGATTGCGTATCTGACCCAGCATCCGGATTATGATCTGGCTGTGCCTAACCGTATCCGTGCAGTGAGCGGGGGGCTGAATGCTAATCCGGTCAATACCTGGAGCTTTGGCGTGCAGCATTTTATTGGACTGGCAAAATATCTGGACGAGAAAAATCCGATTGTAGGCTCACGTTTGCTACAGGTATTGTCACGCTGGTATACCTTGGCAGAACCGCAACGCAGTGAAGTGAAAGCACAGCTTGAAACCTTAAAGCCACTGGTTAAATCTAAAAATGTGTCTGAGACACTCAATAGTATGCTCAGCGTATAACATCAATATTCATAAAAAACCGGATCGACCTGATCCGGTTTTTTATTTCCTGTTTATTTCAAATGCTGGCTTTAAATACAGTTGAATTTCTCTAAAGGCCTAGGTAAGTACCAAAGGGTGTTACAGTATGATTATACGGAAAAGAGTATTTGTTTATTAAGCTGTAAGCTAGGTAAAGGGATCTACAGATTCGCTTACTAGAGGTTGTCCAAGATATGTTAGTGAAAATTGAAGATGGTTTTTATTTAAATAGCCAGCATATTATTGCCGTACATGTCAGCAAGAATCCTGAAAATGGCTTACTTGAAATCTCCATTCAATATACGCCGCATTCCATTCAGCAGGTCGGAGAATACAAAAAAGTATTTCAAAGCCAGCTTGATGCTGAAATATTCTTAAGTGAGTTAAATCAAAAACTTCGCTAAAAGCCTGCATCATACAGGCTTTGATCAAGCATCTTATTGTCTGACGATGAGGACTGGAATAGAGGAAAGTGCCAGAACATTCTGAGCGACACTGCCCAGCATGAGTTTTTGCAGACCCTTACGACCATGTGAACCCATAATGATCATATCGGTCGGGGATTCATTTGCAGCCTGCATAATGCCTTCTGACGGCGCCATGCCATGCAGGATTTTTGTCGTCACCTGGATGCCATCACGAACAAAGTTCAGTTTCAGTTCATTTAAACGATCCAGCGCATTTTGTTCTGCATGCATAAAATAGTCTGTGACTGCAGGAGCAACTTTGTAAAAATCTACGCCCTTAAAGGGATCCACCGCAATCACACTGAGTAAAGTGACATGGCTATGAAATACTTTGGCCAGTTCCAGGGCATGATCTGCGGCAGCATAGGAAATCGAGGACTCATCGAGTGCTACGAGAAGATGATCATAGTTATTCATGGTGCTTCCTCATATTTATTATTGCAGTAAAGGGGGAGTGTGGTTTAAGCGAGTAAATCTCCACAGCATGTTTTGCTAGAGGTTCAAATGTAAAAGTAGCAAGTACTGCGCATCTTGAAGATGCGCAGCATCAGGATTATTTTTTCACGATCAGTACGGGAATTTCACTCGCACCCAATACATCTTGTGCAAAGCTGCCCAGAATCATTTTCTGGAAGCCTTTACGGCCATGAGAACCCATGACGATCAGGTCGGCTTTCACCTCACCCGCGGTTTCAGCAATATGTTCTGCATTGACTAAACCTGTGACAATGCGGGATTGCGCTTCAATACCTTCACCGGCTGCGATGGCAGTGGCTTCTTTCAAGGCCTTTTTTGCATTGGCATGTGCCTCGATAAAATATTCCTTCATGATGGAGGAGCTGTAATAGAAATCAGCCTCGGTAAAAGGATCTTCTGCGATCAGGCTGATCAGGGAAAGCTGACTACCAAATGCCTTGGCAATTTTGGCAGCATGTCGTACTGCAGAAAAGGAAATTTCTGAACCGTCCACTGGGACTAAAATATGTTGATAGGCCATGGCTTTTCTCCGCAGGTTGTCTGATTTTTAGGCTTGGTTTATTGATAGCACAGTGCTGTGGCGGGTGCAATTGCAAAAAAGCGGTAAAATTGAAAAAACTCATTAAATTACAAATATTTTTCATGTAAAAGTGATGAAAAAAACAGAGTAAAAAACTCGGAATTGCAGTTTTAGTGATCAAAAATAAGAGGATGAATAGTCCTTGTTTGCAGCAGGATAGTTTAAACTGCCGTAGCCTGTTTTTAGATCATGTATAGGGGACTGTTTTGAGGTTTTTTGCCATTCATCTTTTGCTCATAAGTTCAGTTATTCTTTCCGGCTGTCAGACCGCACAGAACAGTAAAGTCATTGCCGGTGCTTTTAACCTGACCACAGGCTTGCAGCAAAAAGTGATGGATCGTTATGCGCCTGGTGCGGTTATCGTCCAGCAAAATATTACCTATGCGCCGCAGCAGAAATTATCTCTGGATCTGTATCAGCCGCAGAATATTGCCAGTATTGGCCCACGACCGACCATTGTCTGGATTCATGGCGGCGGCTGGATTTCAGGTTCTAAAGAACATGCACGGGGTTATTTCAAGCTGCTGGCGGCACAGGGCTATAACGTGGTATCCGTGCAATATCAGTTTGCGCCACAAGTGACCTATCCAAGCCAGTTACACCAGATCAATCAGGCACTTGAATTTCTCGATACCTATGCAGACACCTACCAAATCGATGCCCAGAACTTATATCTGGCCGGAGATTCTGCCGGGGCGAATATGGCCAGCCATTACGCCGCTCTTTTGACCAACCCTGTATTTGCCAACCAATCCGGTATTCAGCCTCATCTGCAACCTACGCAGCTTAAAGGTTTAATCTTGCATTGTGGAATTTATGACTTGGAAGCATTTGCCAGCACAGCACCTGAAGAAATGAAAATTATCGAATGGGGTGTCTTTAACCTGATTCAGGCTTATACCGGCGAGCGTAAACATGATGCCGCGTTTTTAAAGCAGATTTCTCCGATTCAGTATATTACGCCGTCTTATCCACCTGTCCTGATCAGTGGTGGGAATAAGGATTTTCTGACCGATACTCAGTCACTACCATTTGTAAAAGCTTTGAAGGAACAGCAGGTTCCTGTGACTGAAATATTTTATCCAGAGTCTAAAGCCTGGCTCATTCATGAATATCAGTTTTTTATGGGAAAAAAGGAAAGTCAGCAAACCTTTGTCAAAACCCTGGATTTTTTACATCAGCTTTCCCCTTGAAGAGAAAACTGTGCAAAATGAATCTCTCAAGATTGATCATGTCAGATCGTCCCGACAGCAATCATTGAAAAATTGTTTGGAGTTTAAAAAATGAATCCTGTCTCATGGGCATATTTGTTGTTGGCACTGGCTATTATTGCCGAAGTGACTGGATCAACATTTTTGGTGAAGTCAGAAGGCTTTACCCGATTATGGCTATCTCTGGCTGTGATCATTTTATTCTGTATTGCGTTTTATTTGCTGTCTCAGGTGATTAAAGTCATTCCTTTAGGCATTGCCTATGCGATCTGGGCAGGAGTAGGCATCGTTCTTACGGCAATCGTAGGCTATGTAATCTTTAAACAGGCGCTGGATGTGCCCGCTTTTATCGGGATTGCACTGATCATTTCCGGTGTGGTGGTGATTAACCTGTTTTCCCAGACTGCAGGGCATTAAAAAGGCAGACAAGGTAGCTGCCTCATTTCTACAATAAGCTTATGCCACTTGCGGTTTAAGCTTAAACATTAAATAAACTATCAGACCAAGTAGCAGTCCCCAAAAAGCGGAGCCAATACCAAAAAACTGGATATTAGAGGCGCTAAACAGGAATGTCATCAGTGCTGCTTCACGGTCATGACTGTCCTGAAAAGCCAGCGCGATATTGTGGCCAATGGTGCCAAACAGGGCAATGCCTGCCAATACTGTAATCAGAATCCCTGGAAAAGCCATCAGTACACTGGTCAAGGTCGCAGCAAAAAAACCCATCAGAATATAAAACAGGCCGCAGCTCATCCCTGCAATATAACGTTTGGCCGGATCAGGATGCGCTTGGGCATCCAGGCTGACCGCCGCACTGATCGCGGCAAGATTGACACTAAAACAGCCAAAGGGCGCCAGCATCGTCTGTGTAATACCCGTCCAGCCTAGAATAGAATTTACTTTCGGCGGATAACCATAACTTTTGATGACGGCCAAGCCAGGCAGGTATTGCGATGCCAGATTAATCACCATTAAAGGTAAGGCCAGTCCTAAAACAGCTTGCAGGCTAAATTCAGGTGTAATCCATACCGGCTGGGCAATACTCCAGTTCAGCTGCGGAATAGTAAAATTAATAAAGAACGGACAGAGGGCAATAGCCATTAACACGGTAATCACGATGCTATAGCGCGTACTCAGTTTTTTGGAAACCAGATAAATCACCAGTACACAAAGCACGAATTCCCAGGACTGTTGCAGACTGCCAAAGACCGAGATACCAAATTTCAGCAAGACACCTGCCAGCATGGCACTGGTCAAACTTTGTGGAATAAACTGGAAAATTCGCTCGAAAATTCCAAAAAATCCCAGACAGGCAATCAGGATGCCAGAAATCAGAAAAGCGCCAATTGCTTCACCCAGACTATAGTGACCGGCAGAAGCAATGACCAGTGCCAGACCGGCAGTCGACCAGGCGGTTGAAATCGGATAACGATATTTCCAGGAAAGCAAAAATCCAGAAACTCCAATACCTATACCCAGTGCCCATAACCAGGAGCTAATTTGTGCCTGATTAGCACCTAGGCTTTGAGCGGCTTCAATGACCAGTACGGCGGAAACACTAATACCAATCATGCAGGTAATAAAACCGGCCATGACGGCAGGAAAGGAGAGATCTTGTAAAAGTTTTGGCATCATCCATGACACTATTTTTAAATGCGTTTAAATCATACGCTTTTCACGTATCAACACAATGTTTTTAACAATTTTCTCCAAAGGTCTACTGGTTTGAAGCCGATCATTGCTAGAAAGTTGAAGTCGCCAGTTTAAGGCCAAAACCGCAAAACAGGATCCCGACCGCTGCGACACAGCTGGCAGTCACTTTATAATTTTGGTTGAAATAGGACGCCAGTTTTACACCAGAAAAAATCAGGATTGAAAGATAGGTCATACTGATCAATTGCAAGATTACAGCCAGAAGCGTGAATGTCAGGGCTGGATAAGGATAGGCAGGATCGACAAACTGCACAAAAAAAGACAGATAAAACAGAATCGCTTTGGGATTTAAAATACTGATTGTGAGCGCTGTACGAAAGGGCTGAACAGATTCTACCGTATCTGGAGTCGTCTTTTTAATCTGGACGCGTTGTGATGACTTTTCCGGAAAGAAAGTCTGGTAGGCCGCAATGATTAGCTTGATACCCAAGTAACTGAGATAGATCGCTCCAATAACTTTCAGTGCAATAAACAGTACCGGAAAGGCATGCAGTAAAGAAGCTGCTCCCAATGCTGTACATATAATCAGGATCAGATCGCCCGTATAAACCCCCAAGGCACCCATATATCCCGTCTTAATCCCAAAGCGCGAAGCAATCGACATGACATACAGGGAATTCGGCCCGGGCAGTAGCACAATCAACGTGGTTCCAATGATAAAGGTCGTTAGATCTGTGATACCAAACACGAAAAACTCGCATGAACAAAAAAGCCGATGCGGCATTATAGCAACATCGGCTTGGAGAAATTTGCTAAATTTTCTTTAAATCTCAGTGGTACTCAGGAAAGTTTCACGTAATAAAGCAGCCAGTTGCTCACGGGCTTTAATGAAACCGTCAATGCCGCCTTGCAATAATTCACTGGCCATCGGATCCTGTTTCAGTTGTGCTTCAAAATCGGCAGGGCTGATTGGGCTGAGTTCACCTTGAACTTTAATATCTTTGGCTGAGAGTTGGGCCTGCACTTCACGCTGATCATTTTCCAGTTCGGCCAGCAGGTTTGGTGCTACCGTGAGCAGGTCACAGCCGCTCAAGCCTAGAACCTGATCAATACTGCGGAAGCTGGCACCCATGATTTCAGTCTGAATACCATGCGCTTTATAAAATTCATAAATACGCTTAACCGAAAGTACACCCGGATCTTTTTCAATCGGGTAAGACTCAACGCCTTCAGCTTTTTTGTACCAGTCCAGAATACGGCCGACAAAAGGCGAGATTAATGTTACTTTGGCATCAGCACAGGCATGGGCCTGATGCTGACCAAACAATAAAGTCAGATTGGTATGAATGCCTTGTTCTTCCAGTGCTTTCGCTGCCTGAATGCCTTCCCAGGTAGACGCGATCTTGATCAGAATGCGGTCTGAGTCAATTCCATATTGCGCATAAAATGCCAGCAACTCTTTGGCTTTGGCAATCGTGGCTTCAGTATTAAAAGACAGGGAAGCATCGACTTCTGTTGAAACACGGCCTTCAATGAGTTTTAAGATTTCTACACCGAATTTGACCGTCAAAATATCAATGGTACGTTCAATCAGGGCGTCATCTGTATAGCCTTCTTGCTGGGCTTGCTGAAAAGCAGCTTCAATCAAGGCCTGATTTTCAGGTTGTTTCGCTGCTGCAGTAATCAGCGATGGATTGGTGGTTGCATCAAGCGGACGAAATTTTTCAATGGCACTCAAATCACTGCTGTCTGCCACAATGGTCGTCAAGTTTTTTAATTGGTTTAATGCAGTTAATGTCATTACGATCTAGTTCTATGGTTATTGCTTATGCTTTCTTATATATCATAAATGGCCGGTTTACCAAGTAGACTGTCGTTGAATTTCTGTGATTAATGCCCGGTTTTACGTTGTTTGCGCAAGTGATTAATCAAAAAATGAGCAGCTGTGCCTAATCGGGTTTCTCTGCTCCAGACCAGATCAACAAAATATTCAAACTTTGGGGTGAAATCGAGCAGGTTGAGAACCTGTAACTGATCTTGCAAATGTGGCTGCTCATTCAGCATTTCGAGTGGCAGAACCCCCCAGCCCAGTCCTTGCTGAATCATGCTGCAAGCCGAATGATGATTGTCGGTGCGCCAGTAATTTCGTGAAAAGAGTAGTTCCGGCTTGATGGTGCGATCCCGACTGGCCACCACAATCTGCCTGTTTTGCAAAATCTGTTCATAACTGACTTGATCGAATTGACTTAGGGGATGCTGTTTGGCGATTACAGCGACCAGTACCTCACGTTTCAATTCCACAAACTGTTCCCGTGTTTCCAGTTGTTCGCGTTCAAACATCAGGGCCAGCTGCGCTGAACCTTCGAACAGCATACGATGTGCATCTTCCTGAGGTGCACTAAATACATTGACTTGCAGTGCAGGAAATTCCTGTTCCAGTAACACGATATAATCGGTCCAACGCGTATGCAGTAATTCTGAAACCACCACAATATTCAGTTCAGATTCCAGGCCTGAACTTAGGGCTTGAGCATGCTGTTTCCACTGATTCATTTCGACCAGAAGTTGCTGGGTTTTTTCATACAATACCTGCGCCTGTGCGGTCGGTTTTGGTTCACGACCTATACGCTGAAACAGTTCTAGATTCAGGTCAATTTCCAGATTGGCAATGGCCATGCTGACTGCGGAAGGTACTTTACCTAGTTGACGGGCAGCCGCAGAGAAAGAACCGGTTTCCATCACAGTTTTAAACATCAGTAGCTGTTCTTGATTAACATTCATAATTTTATCTTTCATTTTTATTGATAGATTCTAACTCGAATAGTCAGATTTAAAGAAATAAAATTCTTGCATCATGTAATGAATTGAGCTGATTTGATATGTTAATTTCCAAAAGAAGGTTGATTCATGCCGCTTTATATGAAGGCATTTTACTGGTCGTGATCGCTGTCCTGCTAAGTACTTTGATGCATATGCCGCTTGAGGTCACAGGTATGCTAGGAATTGCCATGGCTCTGACCTCAGTACTCTGGAACATGTTGTTTAATCACTATTTTGAAAAGTTTGAAGCCAGACATCATTTGAAAAGAACCATTAAAGTGCGAATTGCTCATGCAATTGGCTTTGAAGGCGGTTTGATGCTGGCGACCATTCCGATGGTGGCTTATGCCTTACACATGAGTCTGGCTCAGGCCTTTTTGCTGGACTTAGCTCTAACCCTTTGTATTCTCCTATATACCTTTATTTTTCAGTGGGTTTATGATCATCTAGAAGCCAGACTGGGGCTACAGCCGGATTATCGGAAAATCTCATCATAAAATACGCCATAAAAAATACCACACAGTTCAGACTCCCTTTTCAGAATGCGAAAGGTGAAATATTCAGCGATGAGGACTTGATCAAGTCCTCATTTTTTATGCTCGAACCCAACTGAAAATTAAGCTATAAGACTTTGATTTTTTATTTTAATTTTTAAATTTATTGGGGAATTCAATGCTATTTAGACGAGCGATCTTGTCAGTGTCCATCGTGTTGCTGATGTGGGGTTGTGGGGGTGGAGGAGGTGAGAGCAGTACGCCACAGCAGACGCTGCCGGATCCAGTGACACCCCCCGGTTCGGGTGAGCAACTGAGCAAAATTGCGGAATTTAAGGTTCTGGATGTGGGTTCAGAATTAATAGCAGGGAATTTTGGTCTGAAAACCTGGAATCCCACCGCCATGGTGGTAGAGGGCGATGTTCTTTATATTGCCAACAGCCAGGCAGAATCGAATATTTTGCGTTATGACTTAAAACAAAAACGTGCACTCAGTGCGATTGATCCTACGAAAATTTCGGGTCTGGCCAGAAAATGGGATAGCCTGAATGATCTGGAAATTCAAGCAGGGCGTTTGTATGTGGCCAATTATGGCTCGAACCGAATTGATGTTTTAGATATTAATAGCGAGCAACCGAACTTCATTATGGCACTCGGCACAGGTGTATGGTGGGGCGATGCGCTTAATTACGCGCTGGTACATAGCAATGCGGTGACTGCTGACGATCGCTATGTTTATGTACCTGATATTGAAGGCCGCATTAATGTGTGGCGTCAAAGTGATGTAACGGCGCAAAACCATTTAAAAGCGCGGAAATTTGCACGGCTCAGCTTGCCGGGCTGTGCGCGCAACTGTAATGCACGCATGGAAGTCATAGGTGATTATCTGTATACCAGCCTGCCGGATGGTATGACCTATGTCCACGATATCAATCAGATTCAGGAAAATGGAAATAATATTGCACCCATTTTAACAGAAACCAATTTGTCGGCAGTCATGCATCGCCATAATGATGGCTTGGTTTATGTGTCACGGAATGATGGCACTGTAGAAAGCTACCGGGAAAAATCTTTTAACTTGGAGTCTATCTTACCCAATAAAAGTGTGGATACCTTCCGAGATTATATTTTAAAAGGGCAAAACCAGAGCAGCCAACTGGCCAAGGCCAGTGATCTTTATATTTATGGTCAGAATTTGCTGCACATGGCCAATCAGAAAATTTATATTCTGCCAATGCTGACCCTGCAACAGAATAAATCCACCCAGCTAAACCAAGCTATGATTTTAACCGAATCTAAAGCACGCGAGAGAAGCCGTGTCTTGCAGGATGGTGAATCATGGGAAACCTTGACCAATAGCAGCCAGCGTTATGT
Source organism: Acinetobacter sp. CIP 64.7 (assembly GCF_000369745.1). GTDB lineage: Bacteria > Pseudomonadota > Gammaproteobacteria > Pseudomonadales > Moraxellaceae > Acinetobacter > Acinetobacter fasciculus. Next base: position 87,952 of record NZ_KB850179.1, read on the forward strand.
CTATATGGACAAGATTTTATCGGCAACCCTAAATGGCAATCGCCTGCATTTGAAAAGCTACAGTGCTGTCCCTGTACGTGATTTGCAGATTCGTGCCAAGATTAAAAACTCAGAAGACTGGGTGATTCTGGCGAAGCTGGATCAGTTGACGCCATTTTCGAATGCCAGCTTTGATCTCAAGTTGACCGATCAATCCCGTTTCCCGTTGCTCGATGGCACAGGCTCGATCCAGCTAGCAGGTCTGAGTCAGACCACGCAAAATCCAAGCAATATTTTTGATCTGAAAATTAGCTCTGAGACTGATGAGCACGTCAAAAAGCTGAACCAGATTAAAGCCAAATGGAAAATTTATTTCGGTACCTATGATGAACCGAACAAATGGTGTCGTATTACGCCGGTCTATGCCCGGGAATGGGTCATGATGATGACCAATCTGGCCTATATGCTGAGTACTCCAGAATTTGAAACCTTATGGTTTAACCATAAAGCAGTCATGGGACACGATTTTTTTGGCAATCATGGTCAGGTAGAAGGACCGAATGGTTTCTTTCAGCCAGAAGATTATGTCCGGATCTATCGGGAAATTCTTAACCGCAATGAAATTAATCTTGGTATTACCAATATGGGCGGTGGTCTAGGTGGGGGTGCAGTCTTGGGGGTAGATACATGGTTGTTCTATGGCCATTACAGATTATCTGGCTATCGAATTGTTGCACATGAATTTGGTCATCATTGGGGCGGGCATAATAGTGCATGGGCCATGTCGAATTATGGCTTTGAAGCTATGGTCGATTGGTTAAACTTCTATTTCCAGCGCCGTCCAGGTTCAATTCCTTATATGGACCCAAATGTGAATGCTTTTCACTTGACGCCGGACAGCGCACTTTGTCAGGGTGTGAACCAGAATATGGTGAAAGGCGTGGCATCGACTGCACCATGGAATAAAGTAGATGAGTATTTTAAAAATAACCCGATGCCAAATCAATAAGTCATAAAAAAGCCCCTCATTTGAGGTAATGCCAGTCAGTTAAGCAGACATTAGAAAAATGTAGTAAAAATGAGTGTATGCCAATACGCTCATTTTTTTTATGACTTTATCTGAAAATTTAGATTGCACCCTTCAACATTCTTTGCCTTCACTCAGCCATTTCAGTGAACTCATTGATTTAAACTGGATTAAAGAAAGCCTACATCAAACAGGTAAGGCTTCTATCAGGAGAAGAAAATTACCTGCCGAACATGTGGTATGGCTGGTAATTGGGCTTGCCCTATTTCGAGATCAACCGATCGGGTATGTCGTAGAGCAACTAAAACTTGTGTTTGGTACAACAGAATATTGTGTCCCCAGTGCAGCAGTGCAAGCACGACAACGTTTAGGACGAGAGCCCTTGAATACCTTGTTTTCTCTACTCAGCCAAGCCTGGTTTGAAGAATCCCAACAGCAATACTCAAACTTTCATGGCCTTAGTGTATGTGCTGTTGACGGGGTGGTTTGGTCTATGCCTTATACAGACGAGAATTTTGAACACTTTGGCTCATCTAAGGGTAAAACCGCTGCAGCCCCTTATCCACAAGTGAGAGCAACCTGCCTGGTAAATACCAGCACCCATGAAATCATTGATGCCCAAATAGGTAGCATGGATCAGGGTGAACTTACACTGGCAAATCGATTATGTCCTCCATCGCATAGTATTACCTTGTTTGATCGAGCCTATTTCTCTGCTGATTTCTTGATTGACTGGCAAACACGAGTAGAAGCCAGTCATTGGTTAATGAGAGCAAAAGATAATTTACGCTATGAGATCATTAAACGTAATTCCCCGCATGACTTTCAAATCAAAATGCCTCTTTCAGCTAGAGCCAGGAAGCTAAATCCATCATTAGGAGAATATTGGGAAGCGCGTTTGATTGAAGTTGAGCAGGCAGGGAAAATTAGACGTTATATCACTTCATTAATGGATTCAAAGGCATATCCACTGATAGGCTTGGCGAAGCTTTATGCCCAGCGCTGGGAAATAGAAATGTGTTACCGAGAAATCAAAAGTGATTTACAGGAAGGTAAGCATTTGAGGAGCAAGCAACCTGATTTAATTTATCAAGAATTATGGGGGGTCTTCATTGCCTATAATATTCTAAGAAGACAAATGAAACATATGGCTCAACGTGCAAAAGTCAGTCCTTTGAGAATCAGCTTTCATATTGCCTCTATCAGCATCCTGAATATATTAAGATTTGACTCTTTAGACTCCGCAGGGAATTTACCTAAACATCTAGAAAGTTTACTGGAGAAATCGAGGAGGTATGTTTTGCCTGAGAGAAGGGTTAGAAGTTGCCCACGAGTTGTGAAAGGAAAACCGCAGAAATACCCAAGAAAATGCCAGTCAATTTCTTAACTGACTGGCATTACCTCATTTGAGGGGCTTTTTAATTAGATCGGTCAACGGATTATTTTTCAATAATCGCCGTTACACCTTGACCACCGGCTGCACAGATCGACACCAGTACGCGGCCTGAACCTTTCTGGTTAATCAGTTTTGCTGCTGTCGCAATGATACGACCGCCAGTTGCTGCAAACGGGTGACCGGCAGCAAGTGATGAACCTTTCACGTTCAGTTTGGCACGGTCAATTGAACCCAGTGGAGCGTCTAAACCTAAACGCTCTTTACAGAATTTCGGATCTTCCCAAGCTTTCAGCGTAGACAATACTTGAGATGCAAAAGCTTCATGAATTTCATAATAGTCGAAGTCTTGCAGTTTCAGACCGGCACGCTCTAGCATACGTGGTACTGCATAAGCAGGCGCCATCAACAGGCCTTCTTTTTTCTCGACAAAGTCAACTGCAGCAGTTTCCTGGAAAGTCAGGTAAGCCAATACTTCATGACCATTTGCCTTCGCCCATTCTTCAGAAGCCAAGAGCACGCAAGAAGCACCATCTGTTAGCGGCGTAGAGTTACCCGCAGTCATGGTACGGGCATCGCCCTTACCAAAGGCCGGCTTTAATTTCGCCAGTTTTTCAACACTTGAGTCCGCACGCAGGTTATTGTCACGTTGAAGACCCAAGAATGGTGTGATCAGGTCATCAAAGAAACCTTCTTCATACGCTGCAGCCATTTTCTGGTGTGAAGATGCAGCAAGTTCATCCTGTGCTTCACGGGAAATTCCCCATTCCAGTGTAGTAATCGCCTGATGATCACCCATAGACAGACCTGTACGCGGCTCACCATTTTTTGGTGCATCCATAAGGTCTTTCACATTGATTTTGGTCAGTGCTTTCAAACGGTCTTTTGCAGTTTTCGCAATGTTTAGCTCAAGTAATGCTTTACGTAAACCGTCACCAAAAGCAATCGGTGCATCAGAAGTCGTATCTACACCACCTGCAATGCCTACTTCGATTTGACCTAAAGCAATCTTGTTGGCAACAAGAAATGCCGCTTGCAAACCAGTACCACATGCCTGCTGGATGTCATAAGCAGGCGTTTCAGGTGCAAGGGCAGTATTTAGTACACATTCACGGGTCATATTGAAGTCACGGCTGTGTTTCAGTACTGCACCCGCAACCACTTCACCTAAGCGTTGACCTTGCAGATTAAAGCGTTCAACTAGGCCGTTCAGGGTTGCTGTAAACATGTCAGTATTGGATGCCGTAAAGTAAGCACCATTAGAACGTGCAAATGGAATGCGGTTACCACCGATAATCGCAACGCGGCGAACTGTATTTTGGCTCATGTTTGGTTCCTGTAGAACAGAAGTCTGTGTTGTAGAGGTTGAATCTTTTTCAGATGAAGTCGTATTTTTGGCACGGGCAGGTGTGCTCCGTGTACGCGTGGTTTTAGTCGGACTTTTTTCTGTCCCAGTGGCTGTGTCAGTATTTTTAGTGCTACGCTTAGCGCGCGTTGATGGTTTTGACACAGTTTCTGTCGCAGAGTTCTCGACTGCTGGATTTTCTTGAGTTGTTTTGCTCATAAGGCTTTACCAGGCAAATAGATCGTCTTCTTGGTGTTTACATTAGCATAGAAGAGGATAGGCTGTATTGACTACAATGACATTACAGACTGCGCTCAGGTCAAGTCATCTGCCTGTTATCTCAAGTATGATTGGGCGGAATCTGGCGGATCTATTGAAATATATGTGTCTGGCATCATATTGAAGTTTAAGGATAACTTTAGATCAACCAAAAATTAATTTGTATGAGAGATAATAAACATGACTGATCAGTACCAAACTTTTGCAAAATCTCCTATTGGTAAATTTGTCATTAAAAATTTGGGTCTGCCATCCCCAACTTCTTTAGACCGTTTTGAGTCTGCTACGCCAGTGGTAAAAGGCGCAGTATTATTGGGTGCAGCACCAGCAAGTCCATTGACGGGTGCTATTGCTCAGGTTCTGGCAAATATTCATGCCAACAGCTATGCAGGTAATAATGCTGAGTTGCAACAGGCGGCTGCAGCATCCGGGCTGAATCTGGGTGCATTTAACCCGGGCGATAAAGAATCAAAATTCAAGGTCGTTATTTTTGATGCTTCAGGGATCGAAAATTCAGAACAGTTAAAATCACTTTATGATTTCTTTAACCCGATTGCACGTCAGATCCAGAGTTCGGGCCGTGTGGTGATTGTGGGGACTACACCTGAAACAGCAAAATCGGTGAGCCAGGCGATTGCTCAACGTGCACTGGAAGGTTTCGTGAAATCAGTGGCTAAAGAATTCAAAAAAGGTATCGCAGCAAACCTGATCTATGTCGATGCAGGTGCTGAAGCAAATCTTGAATCTGCATTACGTTTTACGATTTCGCCGCGTTCTGCCTATGTTTCTGGTCAGGTGATCCGTGTTTCACCAGCTGAAAAAGTAGACGTAGACTGGACCAAGCCATTAGCGGGTAAAACTGCGGTTGTGACAGGCGCAAGCCGTGGTATTGGTGAAGCGATTGCCCATGTATTGGCACGTGATGGCGCACATGTCATCTGTCTGGATGTTCTACAACAGCAGGCTGACCTTGATCGTGTAGCTAGTGAGATCGGCGGTTCTACCTTGGCTATTGACATTACAGCTGCAGATGCAGGTGAAAAGATCAAGGCAGCGGCAGTTGAGCATGGTGGTCTGGATATTATTGTACATAATGCCGGAATTACCCGTGACAAGACCTTGGCCAATATGAAGCCTGAGCTGTGGGATCTGGTGATTAATATCAACTTGTCTGCAATAGAACGCGTGAATGATTATTTAATTTCCCACGATGGTCTAAATGCCAATGGCCGTATTATCTGTGTATCCTCAATTTCAGGGATTGCAGGTAACCTGGGTCAAACCAACTATGCAGCGTCTAAAGCGGGTGTGATTGGTGTGGTGAAATTCACAGCACCAACTTTAAAAAATGGTATAACCATTAATGCCGTTGCACCGGGCTTTATCGAAACACAAATGACGGCTGCGATTCCATTTGCGATCCGTGAAGCGGGCCGCCGTATGAATTCGATGAGTCAAGGCGGTCTACCTGTCGATGTTGCAGAAACGATTGCAATGTTTGCTGCTACTGCATCAACAGGTTTAAATGGCAACGTGATACGTGTATGTGGTCAAAGTCTTTTAGGGGCTTAATTTAAAATCCCCCTAAATCCCCCTTTGAAAAGGGGGAGATATCCCTCTCCTTTAATGGAGAGGGTTAGGGAGAGGTAAAAATTAAATTAAAAAGGGGATGAATTGACCCTCATCCCAGCCTTCTCCCTGAGCCATATATGGTGCAAGAGAAGGCGCTTTTAGACAAATTGAAATAATAAAATTTCCAAAGGTTCAGTATGAATACGCGCCATTTTAGTCAACTTCCAAAACCTTATTTAGCCTATCCAAAAGTGATTCAAGGCTTGATTTTTAAAAAGCCGAAAGCTGAAAAAGTTCTACCGCAAGTTGAATATGTGGTGGATTCATTCAAGGTCGATCAAAAACATCTTAAAGCTTATAATGAAGTCTGCGGCTTTAAAAATAATGGTTATATTCCAGCAATCTATCTGACGGTGCTTTCACAAAGTCTGCAAATGCACATGATGACTTCAGAAGCATTTCCGTTTCCGATTTTGGGTTTGGTACATATCCGCAATCAAGTCAAGCAATACCGTAAAGTCGGTGTGAATGAGACTTTGACGCTGTCATGTAAGTTTGGCGAATTGCAGCCGCACGATAAAGGCGTGCAGTTTGATTTCATTACTACAGTCAAAGTGGGAGACGAGGTCGTAGTTGAAGCATTGACGACTTATCTGTCACGTCAAAAGACCAATGCTAAAGCTGCTGCCAAACCTGCAGAAAGCCAAGCACCAGAATATACACTCAATAATGAATGGAACATCTCGGAAAATACTGGTCGCCGTTATGCCATGACCTCAGGTGATTTTAACCTGATCCATATTCATGCAGTCACAGCGAAAGCCTTTGGCTTTAAACAGGCAATTGCACATGGTATGTGGAGCAAGGCCAAAGCACTGGCGAATCTGTCATTGCCAGATGCCTATGAAGCTGATGTTTGGTTCAAGTTGCCGATGTACTTGCCATCTAAAGTCGAGTTCCTGACGGCACAGGCAGCGAATGAGACAGATTTCCTGATTCGAAACAGTAAGAATCAAAAACCGCATGTCACCGGTCATATTAAAGCGATTTAAATCTGAATCAAAAGCCTAAACCCGATTTAGGCTTTTTCATTTTAAGGGATCAATATTCTATGGATAGAATGATGCAGCCAATTAAAGATTATCTGTTTGCTGATCAGCACAATTATCAGGGCAATGTCGATGAGCATTTTAGCGATCTTGCCCGTCAGTTTAGCCGTTTGCAGGATGCACGTACCGAACAGGGTGGTGCTGCTCTGGTAGTGTATTTTGAAGGACAGAAAGTCGTTGATATTTATACCGGTAAAAAATCTTTAACTGAAAATTGGCAACCCGATACCATGTCGCTGTGTTACTCCACAGGCAAAGGTGTGCTAGCGACTTTGGCGCACATTCTGGTGAGTCAAGGTTATCTGGATTATGATCGACCGGTTGCAGAATACTGGCCTGAATTTGCACAAAAGGGTAAAGAAAATATTACTCTGGCGCATATGCTCAGTCATCAAAGCGGACTGTTTGATATCCGTAATCTCATTGATGATGCCACTGAAATGGCCGACTGGTCACAGATGCTGGACCGGATTGCGGCAGCTGAACCACGATTTCAGGTTGCAACCGATGCTGCTTACCAACCGCTGACTTTTGGCTGGCAAGTAGGTGGTGTACTGGAAAAAGCGACTGGTAAAAAACTGGGTGAACTGATGCAGGAATATCTGGTACAGCCACTACAGTTAAATGGTGCTTATTTTAGCGTACCGACGCATGAGTTAGCTCGGGTGGCCTTACCTATTTTAAAGCCTAAAACAACTAAGTCTCAAACACAAACTGCGAAAAAAACTGTGTCAAGGCAACCCAGCCTGATGGAACGAGCATTGGTATGGAGTGGTCAGAGTCCACAGGATTTTCAGGATGCCATGATTCCTAAGGGCATGAAGAACTTTAGTTTCTTTAGTCATGAGGGTCTACAGGCCATTATTCCGTCTGCTAATGGAGTATTTACCGCAGAGAGTCTGGCAAAAATCTATGCCATGCTGGCCAGTCGTGGTGAATGGCAAGGACAGCAACTGATCTCGCAGGAGGTATTCCAGCGACTTAGTCAGGTGCAATACAAAACAAGAGATCGGGTCATGCCTTTACCGATGCACTGGCGCTTGGGTTACCACCGTGTTCTCACTTTAGGAAAAGCCTCTAAAGGTTTTGGTCATATGGGCTTTAATGGCTCTGGTGCCTGGTGTGACCCTGAACGGAATTTAAGTTTTGCCTATACGCATAATTTCCCGACAGGTTCATTAACCGGAGATTACCGTCTTTGGGGCCTGACGCAGGAAACCTTGCGCTGTGCGGATGCGGTACTGACCGGCCGCAAAGGCTGGCGCTAAATATCCCTGATTTGGGAGTTTAGCCCGTCAGACAAATATGCTATTTTGTCGCGCAGTCCATGGCTATGGTGTGAAGTAATGAAAAAAGTGCTGGTGATTCCTTTGGTCGCAAGCAGTGCGTTGTTCGGATGTCAGGATCCGAATCAGCCGGCTGCAAAAACGGTGATGGAAGCCAAAGCTCAGATTCCTGCCTGGGTCGGGAGTTATCAGGGCACGACGCCATGTATGGGATGTTTTTCAAGTTGTGAAGATTGTCCAGGCATGGCAGTGGCCTTGACCTTGAATGAAGATCAGACCTTTACTTTACAGCGTGAAAGTTTAAGTGGACATAATGAAATTGAAACGATGAGCGGGCAGATTCGGTTTCAGGATGAATCACAACAAAAGATTGAACTACTGAATGTCGATACCCGAAATCTGCTCTATGTCGATCTGAAAAAGCATGTTTTGGAAATTCGTGAAGATCAAACAGGCAAACGCTACCAAATGCAAAGTGACTTTATCCTGTTTGAATCGGTCTAATTTTAAAAAAGCATCTGTTTTATATCCCTTTTTCAATGATTTTGATCAAGGGATTTTTATTCTTTATAAACCGGCATTCATTTCACTATTTTATAAAAAAACAGTATGCTTAGACCTGTAAAAAGGAGCATACATGTATCAAGTACTTGCGCGAAAATACCGTCCTCGTAATTTTAATGAATTGGTGGGGCAAAACCATGTATCACGTGCTTTAACCAGCGCGCTCGAACGTGGCCGTTTGCATCATGCCTATTTGTTTACGGGAACGCGTGGTGTCGGAAAAACCACGATTGCACGTATTTTGGCGAAGTGCTTGAACTGCGAGACCGGTATTACCTCGACGCCTTGTGAGGTCTGTGCGACCTGTACCGCAGTCAATGAAGGTCGTTTTATTGATTTAATCGAAATCGATGCAGCATCACGCACCAAGGTCGAAGATACCCGCGAGCTGCTCGACAATGTTCCTTATGCACCGACTCAAGGCCGCTTTAAGGTCTACCTGATCGATGAAGTGCACATGCTGTCCACGCATTCTTTCAATGCGCTGTTAAAGACGCTGGAAGAACCGCCAGAACATGTCAAATTTCTGTTTGCAACCACTGATCCGCAAAAACTGCCAATTACCGTAATTTCTCGCTGTCTGCAATTTACTTTGCGTCCATTGGCAGTCGATGAAATTACCGAACATCTGGGCAATATTCTTAGCAAAGAAAGCATTCAGTCTGATCAGGATGCGATCTGGCAGATTGCTGAATCTGCGCAAGGTTCTCTGCGTGATGCCTTGTCTCTGACCGATCAGGCGATTGCCTATGGTCAGGGTGTGATTCAGCATCAGGATGTCAAAGACATGCTCGGTCTGATTGACCGCACCATTATTTATGACCTGATTCTGGCGATTCACCAGAACCAGAAAGCGCATGTCAGTCAGTTATTGCTACAGTTCCGTCAGCAAGCTCTGGATGTGTCACTAGTGCTCGATCAGTTGATTTCGACGTTGCATGAACTAGCCTTATTGCAGTACCTGCCAGATCTGAGTCTGAAATATAGTGCTGAGATCAATCAAAAAATTATGCAATTATCCGGTCTGATTTCTGCTCAGGATCTGCAACTTTATTATCAGATTGCCTATAAGGGTCGTGCCGATTTACAGCTTGCAGTTACGCAGGAACAAGGCTTTGAGATGACGGTGCTACGCTTACTGGCTTTCCGTCCATTACAACCAAGTGAAATTCCAGTAATGCAGGAGACTGCATCGCAACAGGCAACAACCCATACAACACGTCTACAGCCACCTGTTCAGACACAACTTCAATCTGAATCAATAGAAACACAATCATTGGAGGCAGAACCGGTATTTGATGATTTCTCTCTGGACGATGGGACAGATGAGGAGATTGATGTTGCATCAGCGTCTGGGCCTTCTTCGGATGATTTTCTCGATGAAGAAGAGCCAACCAGCATCACTGCACCTGAATCTGTCCAGCCCGTAGTAATTCAGACCACCATTGAAGAAGTGCAGTCTAGTGATCAAATTGTTTTTGATCCAAATGATGATAAAGGCCTATTTGGTTTTGATGAAATCGAGAGTACGCCAGAAGCACCGGCTACTAGCAACAGTTCGGATGATTTCCTGCTTGAAGAGTTTATTCCTGCAGATGCCGTCATTCCTGCTGAGCCAGTACAAGAGACCATGTCTGCTGATGAGGAATTTAGTCTTGCTGCACCGGAAATAGAGCTTTCACAGGAAACAACCGATCAGCCTGCTCTTGAAAATACAGCGTCGGTTCAGCCAGTTGCACAGACAGCTTTGCTGGAAGATATTTCCCAAGATGTAAATACGCAGAATCTGATGCCACAGGATATTTTAAAAATACCTGAGCAAACCTTAGAAGGCGAGTGGAGCGTAGAAAAATGGGAATACTGGTTCCGTAATAGCCAACTTTCTCCAGCGGTACAGGAACTGGCACAGTATGGCGTCATGACTGGCCAGATGAATGGAGAATCCGTTTTCCATATTCCTGAACAGTACCAGCAGTTGCTGACCCAGTTGCAACATAATCTGGAAGCTGCTTTGCAACAGCAATGGCCGCAAACTAACTTCCAGGTGAAATTTGAAAATGTGGACCAGTTAACACCATATACCATGCAGCATCAGCGTAAGGCACGTGCCTTTAAACGTGCCGAAGAATTGTTACATGCTGAACCGGCCGTACGTGATCTGCTACAGCAGTTTGACGGTGAACTGCAAAATATTCAGCTGAAATAGGCTGGATGTTAAGTCACAACAAATCGAGATAAAGCATCCCGCATTTCAACTGGAATCGGGGTGCTTTTTCGTGTCTCACGATCGACAAATACATGGACAAAATTGCCTTGTGCAGCGGCTGTATCCGAGTTGCGTTTAAAAATAGCCAGATCATAGCTGAGCGATGAATTTCCCATGCTTTCAATGGCTACGCCCACTTCAATAATTTCCGGATAAGACAGTTCCTGATTAAACTGACAGTTGGAGCTGACGACCAGTCCAATCATGGGTGAATATTTTGGGTCAAAAGCAGCTTCCTGAATCAGCAGGGCATTGGCGGCGGTATCAAAATAACTGTAATAAGTCACATTGTTGACATGGCCGTACAGATCATTGTCTGCCCAACGGGTTTGAATGGGCAGGAAAAAAGTATAGTGTTCACGCTGTTTGATGGTGGCTTTCATCACTATTCAGTCCTCAGCTAGATAAGGCTTAGGTGGAAATTGATCTAGGAATAGATCGCCTGATAAATCTGATAAGCATCCTCCACCTTGAGTTCACGTGGATTATTCTGCAACAGCCGGCTTTGTTGCATCGCATCTTCTGCCATCACCTGCAGTATATGTTCTGGAACATTCAACTGATTTAGTTTTAGAGTCAAACCGCTTTGCATCAGATGATTATTAAAATGATCAATAAACAGATCGGTCAGGCCATCATGGCAACCTTTACTACGGGGATCCAGCCAGGTCATCAATTCCGCATAGAGCTGTTTGGCCGCTGGCGCATTAAACTTTAATACTTCAGTTAGAACCAGTGCATTGCTATGCCCATGCGAAAGATGAAAATGTCCACCCAGTGGATAAGCCAGCGCATGTACGGCAGCGACTGGTGCATTGGCAAAGGCTTGTCCGGCCAGCATGGAACCGACCAGCATATTTTGGCGGGCATCTAAATCATGACCGTTTTGCAGTACACGTTGCAGATTGGCATTCAGTAATCTTAAAGCCTGTTTGGCCAGCATATCCGAATAAGGATTTTTCTTGTGTTTTGAGGTATAGGCTTCAATGGCATGTACCATGGCATCAATGCCGGTGGCGGCAGTGATCTGTGCTGGAAGATTCTGGGTAAATGTTGCATCCAGAATGGCAATATCTGCAAAAAGGATCGGTGCCACAATACCGGTTTTAGTGGTTTCACCTGTGGTGACAATCGAAATCGGCGTCACTTCTGAACCTGTTCCAGCCGTAGTTGGTACCAGAATTAAAGCTAAACGCGGTCCGGTGGCATTATCAACGCCATACAGATCAGACAATGTCTGATGCTGTTCAGGATGCGCCAAAATTGCAATGAGTTTGGCCACATCCATCGAGCTGCCACCACCAAAGCCCAGCACCACATCAATATTTTCCTGTTTTGCAAAAGCCACCGCTTCAAGCACCACTGTATCGGGCGGATCGGCCTGAACATCCGAGTAAATCACATACTCCAGTCCGGCAGATTCAATAATATCCAGAATCGGCAGATGTAATTGCTCCTTCAGCATACCCGGGTCAGTCACCAGTAGAAGACGGCGATAACGGCCATTTTTTAGAATTTTAAATAATTCCTGAATCGTGCCTAGTCCGGCAATGATATTGGGGACGGTTTGAAACTGAAAACGATTCATGGCGATATCCTTGATTTTTTTATTGCAAATACGAGATTATTCTATGGTTGTAAGATAGGAATCAGTATATAAATAACTTAACATAAGAATCCTTAAAATAAAGTAGCTCTGAGGTTGTTTATGTCATCCAGAACGCCATACAAGGTGTTATGTGTTTGTTTGGGAAATATTTGCCGCTCTCCCACGGCAGAAGTTGTACTCAGACATTATTGTGATGAACAGCAACTGAATATTGTGGTCGATTCTGCCGGAACCAGTAATTATCATCCGGGCAAGGCACCGGACTTGCGTAGCCAGCAGCATGCGCTGAAACGTGGCTATGACCTTTCAGCACTTCGCGCACGTCAACTTATTCCGCATGATTTTATTGATTATGATCTGATTCTGGCGATGGATCTGGAGAATTTATCCAATATCCAGAACATACAGCGTCTGGCAGAAACTCAGTTTGGTCATGTACGTGCACGTGTGGCATTGATGAGTGAACATGATCAGACCTATCCGAAACAGGCCTTACCGGATCCCTATTATGGCGAAGCGGATGGCTTTGAACGGGTGCTTGATCAGTGTGAGTCCAGCAGCCAGGCCTGGATTGAGATTTTTAAACAGAATTTACACAAGGTTTAAGCGATGCAGATTCAAACCCAGGTTCAACTTAAACCTTTTAATACCTTAAATTTAGAAGCAGTTGCTTCGCACTATGCTCAGATTCAATCCACCGCTGATCTGCTAACTGCACTGGATTTTGCGGAACAGCAGCAACTCAATTTGCTGATCCTGTCAGGCGGCAGTAATATGTTGTTGCCGGAGCAGATTGATGCGCTAGTTCTGCATATGGATATTCAAGGCATTGAAATGCTGGATGCTGATGATCAGTCGCAACGTTTACGTGTAGGCGGCGGACAAGGCTGGCATGACTTCGTGCTCTGGACTACAGCACAAGGTCTGTATGGTTTACAAAATTTGGCCCTGATTCCTGGACGTGTCGGTGCTTCGCCAGTACAGAATATTGGCGCTTATGGCGTCGAAGTTGGCGAGTTTATCGATTCAGTTGAGGTCTATGACCGTCAGTTGAAACAGTTTGCTTCGATTGGCGCAGCAGATTGCCAATTTGCCTATCGGCATAGTATTTTTAAAGATGATCCCAATCGTTATGTGATTACCCATGTGATTTTTAGATTACTTAAACAGCCAGATTTGAAACTGAATTATGGTGATCTGAAGACTGCGGTCGGTGATCAGCTCACAGCAGAAAACTTGCAGCAACAGGTCATCCAGATTCGCCAGAGTAAATTGCCTGATCCACAAGAATTTCCCAACGTGGGCAGCTTCTTTAAAAATCCGGTGGTTGATCAGGCGGTCTTTGACCAAATTGCTGTATCTTTCCCGAATTTACCCCATTACCAGCAAACGAATGCTCAAGTTAAACTGGCAGCAGGCTGGTTGATTGATCAGGCGGGCTGGAAGGGTAAACAGTTGGGGCCTGTCGGCATGTTTCATAAACAGGCGCTGGTGTTGGTGAATTATGGTCAGGCCTCTCTCACCGATGTCCGTAAAACGTATCGTGCAGTACAACAGTCAGTTTGGGAAAAATTTAGTCTAATGCTGGAGCCTGAACCTGTATTGTTCGATAAAAATGGCTTGATCCGTTCTCATCAGGAAGAGGAATAACATGAAAAACACCCATTGGATGGTACGTTTGCTACAAATTGTCACTGGACTGTTTGTGCTATGCGGCTGTCTACTGGTGTTGGTTTATACGCCTTTTTACTCAAAAATGATCGTCAAGGGCTTAAACCAGTTTGTCTCCTTAGAGCTAAATGAAGTCGCGGCTCAAAGCCAGAAAATGGCTGCACTCAGCGAACATGAAAATCTGGAACCTGGCTCTGATTTATGGATTGCCCGTCAGGCGTATTTAAAGGTCATGGAACAGGATATCCAGCAAAATAACTCGGCCAACCTGATGCTGATTCAGGCACGTTATAAAGCACTGCAGCAGGTGATTGAAGAATATCAACGCGAACAGCAAGATCAAAAAGCAGAGCAAAGTCCACCTGCTCAGGTGCCCTTATTGTCCTCTCAGGAAGAAGCAGAACCAGCCGATCCGACAGCCAATGTCCGGGAATTGCTGGAGTGGGACAGTAGTGAAAATAAGGAACGCATTGAGCAATATATGGAGTTTTTGACGACGCATCCACTTGAGCAGGGTGAAGCCAGTTCGGTACAGGAAACCGATGGAGAGGAAATCCAGCAGGACTTGGCTTTACTACAAGAGCAACAGCAGGCTAAACCGGCGAATAGCTCCCAACCTTATGCCATTGTGGTATTGGGTGGTGGCTTAACCCTAGATGACCAAGGCAAAGAGATCATCGTCAATAACTATACGCGACTACGTCTGGAAACTACGCTGGCAGTAGAGAAACATTATCAGTTGCCGATTGTTCTGAGTGGGGTCGAAGCGCCGTATATGCAGCGCTGGTTAAAAAATCATGGTGTCGATGCCAAATTACTGGAAGATCGCAGCATGAACACCTGTGAAAATACCCGTTTCAGTTCATTATTATTACAAAAGAAAGGTGGAGCGCCTACAGTGATTCTGATTACGGATCGTTATCATATGCCGCGTACCCGCCGTTTATTTGCGTTAAATGGCATACAAACCATTCCGGTAGAAGCGCCGATGCCAACGCCATTGACACGATGGCGTCCAAGTGCACAAAATTATGATCACAGTCGTCGTGCCAATTATGAAATGTTGGCGACCATGCGCGATATGTGGTTTGGATCCAGTGACTGTCGGGAGGTGCCATAATGTCTGATATCCCATTTTTAAATCCCACCATTCTGAAACAGCTGGATTTACCCATTCCGAGTCGGGATGTTACGCCTCAACTCTTGCCACCTTTAAACCTGAATCGTAGTGATGAACCGCCGATTGATCTGCAGTCCTATCGAAAGCTTTATGGTTTTGATTTACTGGACTGCAAACACTGGCAGGGCTATGTACAGATGCCATTATTCAAGTTGCATGTACAGGTGTTTGAACCGAATCTGGAAAATACCCGCTTTGACAAGATTCAGGGAACTGCTTTTCTGTTGCATGGTTATCTGGAACATAGCGGCATTTATCAGCCGATTGTCAAAGAGCTTTTAGAACAGGGTTTTAGTGTGTTGACCTATGATCTGCCTGGACATGGTCTGAGTGATGGTTCACCTGCCAGCATTCAGAATTTTGATCATTATCAGCAGGTTTTGCATGCCGTACATCGTTATGTGCAACATGCCTCACAATTACCGAAACCTTGGGTTGGCATCGGGCAGAGTACCGGCGGTGCGATCTGGATGCACCATTTACTGGAATTTGCAGAACGTCGTGAAAATCCTTTTGTTGAGCGGGTCTTGCTATTATCACCATTGATTCGTCCCGTCAAAACTGCCTGGTGGCATAATTCGGTCGGATTGGGCATTATTAGCCGAATCAAACGTGAAGTTCCCCGGCATTTCAGACGCAATAATCATAATCCGGAGTTTCTGCGTTTTATCCGGCTTAAAGATCCATTACAACCACGAATGATGGGCATGGACTGGATTTTAGCGATGTCACGCTGGATGCTGGAAATGGAAGCGCGTCCGGCTTGTCGTATTCCAGTCTGGCTAGCACAGGGTGCACAGGATCAGACTGTGGACTGGCGTTATAATATCGAATTTATCCGACGTAAATTCAGACTCCAGACTTTGCTTATGCTAGAAGAGGGTTCGCATCAGTTAATCAATGAGCGTGCTGATATTCGTGCTGCATTGACGGGTTTGATTCCTGCCTTTCTGCATGCACACGGCAGCAAAACTTATTATTAATAGATTGAAAATTTAATATTTAAAAAGGCGTTTATGAAAACGCCTTTTTTAGTTCTAATGCTATTGATTTAAAATTTTTCTAATTGGGCCAAATTCCACATCCGGAAGTAGAAGTTCTCCTCATCCTTATTTTCACAGGACAATAATTCACCTTCTTTGAGCCAAAAATGAATCTGCGCAAAGTTCTTTATTTCGTGATTATTCACGCGTTGTGCCAGATGATGCGCCTTAATAGCGGAAGGGTGTTTGAGACCTGCGGAAGCTATTAATTCAGACAGGGCATGTAAGGTGTTTTTATGAAAATGAAACACCCGTTCGGCCTTGGTCGGCACATGTAAGGCTTTCTGGCGATCTTTGTCTTGGGTGGTGACTCCGACAGGGCATTGATTGGTATGACAACTTTGTGCCTGAATACAGCCCACTGCAAACATAAAACCACGGGCAGAGTTCACCCAATCCGCACCAATGGCAAGCGTGCTGGCAATATCGAATGCACTAATTATTTTACCACTTGCACCAATTTTGATCTTATCTCTCAAACCTGCACCAACCAGGGTATTGTGTACAAACAGCAAACCTTCTCTTAATGGGGCACCAACATAGTCAATTAATTCAATGGGTGCAGCTCCCGTTCCACCTTCAGAGCCATCAACCACAATAAAATCTGGGTAAATCTGGGTATGTAACATAGCTTTGACCATGCTCATAAACTGCCACGGCTGGCCCAGACATAGCTTAAATCCGACCGGTTTTCCGTTGGAAAGTTCACGTAATTTTTGTATGAAATGCATCATTTCAATCGGTGTGCTAAATGCCGGATGACTCGAAGGTGAAACACAATCATGATCACGGCTGATGCCTCGAATTTGGGCAATTTCTTCCGAAATTTTACTTTTAGGTAAAATACCGCCGTGGCCAGGTTTTGCGCCTTGCGAAAGCTTGATTTCAATCATCTTCACTTGGGGTAATTTGGCTTGTGCAGCAAAACGTTCCGGATCAAATTGCCCATCTAAAGTACGGCAGCCAAAATAACCACTGCCAATTTCCCAGACCAGATCACCGCCATATTCCAGATGGTAGGGGCTGATACTGCCTTCGCCTGTATCATGGAAAAAATCACCTTTTTTAGCGCCGAGATTAAGGGCTCTTATTGCATTGGCACTCATGCTGCCAAAGCTCATGGCTGAAATATTTAAAATAGAAGCTGAAAAGGGCTGGGTACATTGCTCATTTCCAATCAGGATGCGAAAAGTCTGCGGATCGGCAACTTTGCAGGGCGTGATGGAATGACTAACAAAACGGTAATTATCTTCATAGACATTCAGGATCGAGCCGAAAGGTTTATCAGAATTTTCATTTTTTGCCCGCTGATACACCAGACTGCGCTGCATACGGGAAAAAGGCAGTGCGTCCCGGTCGGCTTCAATAAAATACTGACGAATCTCGGGACGGAATTCCTCAAAGATAAAGCGGAAATGTCCCATAATGGGATAATTTTTCAGAATGGAATGCTTATTTTGTAGTACATCATACAAACCCAGCAAACTCAGCAGAATGCTCAGGATCCATAGGGTATTCACTAACGTTTGCGGCATAAAATAATAGATATAACGCGGTGAATAACCGATATGAAATGTAGTAAAAATCACTGCAATCAGAATGCAGGCAAACCAGACCGAATGGCGGGAAAAGAAAGTATTGAGCAGCTTGTGACGTACTAATTGAGCAGGGTTAGCCATTGTAAAATTAAGTCCCTATTTCTACTTCTATAGGGCTTTATGATGTGCAGAGCGAGGTATCTTATACAAGCAGAGAATTGTTATTCGATTTTATAAACTTGCCGAAAATGCTATTAAGCCAGACAATGAATCGGCAGCGATTACAGATAAATTTTACGGAAAAAGTTCTATAGAAAAAATCTGCAAAAGACATGCATTCTATTTATTTCACAAGTAAGGCGGATGACTTTATAGTCGGTTTATTCACTACATAGGAGTCTTAAACCATGACCAAAAAATCCATTCGCTTTAATGATGCTGAGCTGGCTTGCTCATGTCTCAGTCATTTTTAAATATTGATGTTTCATTCAAGCTGCATTTCGGGGTGTCAAAGAAAAGCAGATTGGCACAGCGGCAGATCACCACAACAAGAATAAAAATATAAGCATAATTCTCCAGTCCCCAATTTGGGGATTTTTTTATTCTGGAATACCTAAAAGAATCTGGATGAAGCCTGTGTAGTTAAGGGTTTTCCTCATCCAGTTGAGCGACTGCATTGGCCACAATACTCGGTTCAATATGTTTAATCTTTTTACCAAAGCTACGCAGCCACCAGACCAGTTGAGAGGTAAATGGCACGGTAGCAGTGATCAGCGACATGCCATCTTCCATTTTTTCAATTTTCTGGTCTTTACTGAGCTGGCTTTCCTCAAAGTAATGCGCATCCGACTCTGACATGCTGAGTTTAAGCGTGACATTTTCGGTGGGATGGTTGAAGTCCACCCGGAAGCCCAGTGCACCAGAATCAATATAATCATCAATATCGAAATTGACCGGATGCAAGGCACGTGAATTCAGCACGACGGCCGATTTAAAGCGGTGCAGTGCAAAGGTCTGGATATCCGATTTGTCATGACGGGTACACACCAGATAAATGATTGACCCTTTTTGTACCAATGCCAGAGGATTGAGAATATAGGTTTTTTCTTCGCTGTTATGACCACGGCCCTGATACACACATTCCAGTTGTTTGTCCTGTAACAGGCCTTCATACACCGCTTGCTGCGCGGCCTTATCTACCACAGGTGGAATCAGCGGTTGGGTGGCCGGAACAATGCGTACGCGGTTAATCCATTGCCGGACATTGTTCTGGGAAGAAAGACTGCGTCGTGCCAGATCAAACCACGGATTCATTTCCTCGATCAGGCTCGGTGGCAGCAGATGTTTTAAATGTTCTTCGACCATCATGAAAGTGACCGCTTGCGAGCTGGTCATATGCGGCAAACTTTGCAGCGGCGCATCTGAACGCCAACGCCAGCCTTGCGGCGTGGTTTTACTGCTTTCAATTGGAAAGCGTTGCGCAATCTGATTCAGGTCACGCTGAATGGTACGTAGACTGATATCAATGCCTTCGCGATTCAGGATTTCCTGTAATTCACGTGTTCCCATCCATTTGCCGGTAGAAAGACGCGACAAAATTTGCCATTGGCGATACAGACTGTTTGAAGTTTCTTTTTCTTGTGCTGACATAATTTATTTTGCTGGCAATAAAGAAGAGGGGATTTAGGCTTAGCTTAACACAATAAAAAAACTCTCATTTTTTCGCAAGTCCCTCTGTGCAACATTTGTCCTACAATTCTAAAACAACTTGGTCGAAAATAGCATTGAGTTCATTGGGCATTTATTAGATTAATGGTAATTGAAATGCAGATGTCATGGCATGGATATTGCTTTGATTTAATTATAATAGATGATAATACGAGGGTTTGTATGCTTAAAGGAAATCGGGATACAAATGTGATTGAAACAATTGATAAATTTAGTTCCCAGAATATTGGAAAAAATTTTATAGACACTAAAACTACAGCGGTATCTACTACAACAAACCCACAACTTTTACTGCAGCAGTTATCTTCAAAGTTCTTTAATGAAATGCAGGATGAACATGTGCTGTCCAGTCAGGCAGGTCAAAGACTGGAAGAATGGTTATCTCAACATACGCTGGATGAACTCAATGCACTGAATCAGGTAGCAAAAGAACATTTTTTAAATCATGGTATTACCTTTACCGTTTATGGCGATGAAGAAGGCGTAGAACGCACTATTCCCTACGATATCATTCCGCGAGTCATAGACCGGAAACAGTGGAATATGGTGGCTTTAGGCTCGGCACAACGAGTACGGGCGCTAAATTTATTCTTACATGATATTTATCATCAACAGGACATTTTAAAAGCCAATATCATTCCTGAGTTGCAGATTTTAACTCATGAAGCCTATCAGCCGCATATGTATCAACATAGCTTGAAAGGCGGGATTTATAGCCAGATTAGCGGGATCGATGTGATCCGTGATTCCAAGGGCGAGTTTTATGTCTTAGAAGATAATCTCAGAACGCCATCTGGCGTGTCTTATATGCTGGAATGCCGCAAGATCAGTGAAAAACTGATGCCGAAAGTATTCGAGCAGTCCAAGATTGCCGGAATCGAGCAATATCCACAATTATTAAAAGAAATCCTGATCGAAAATGCTTATGTCGATAAGCCATTTGTGGTGGTACTGACCCCAGGACGTTTTAATAGTGCTTACTATGAACATTCTTTCCTTGCAAGAGAGATGGATGTGCCATTAGTAACATCACGTGACCTTTTTGTTGATGACTCGAAGGTTTATGTAAAAACCATACGTGGTCGCCAACGAGTCGATGTTATTTATAGACGGGTCGATGATGCGTTTCTTGATCCTTTATGCTTTAAACCGGATAGCACTTTGGGTGTCGCTGGCTTGATGTCAGCTTATTTGCAAAATAATGTTGTGATTGCCAATGCACCGGGAACCGGTGTGGCAGATGACAAATCGGTTTATCCATATGTCGACAAAATGATTCGTTTTTATTTGGGCGAGCAGTCAATTCTAAAAAATGTTCCGACTTATCAATGTCGTAATTCTGAAGAATTAGACTATGTCGTGGCTCATCTGGATCAGCTGGTGGTGAAAGAAGCGCAGGGTTCGGGCGGTTATGGCATGCTCATTGGACCACAAGCGTCTAAACAGCAAATTGAAACTTTCAGGGAGAAAATTTTAGCTGCGCCGCATTTATATATTGCGCAGCCAACTTTGGACTTATCGGTTAGTCCGACTTTGACCAATTTTGGTATTGCTGAACGTCATATCGACTTACGCCCATTTGTATTAAGTTCGCCTTATCGTACTGAAATCGTACAGGGTGGCTTGACACGCGTGGCGATGCAGCCCGGTTCACTGGTGGTGAATTCATCACAAGGTGGCGGTATCAAAGATACCTGGGTAGTCGACAATTTACATTCATAAGATTCCAAAGAAGGAAAATGTCATGGTTTTGCTGAATAGCAATGCACAACATATTTTTTGGTTAGGGCGTTATTTATCTCGCACTCATTTTTTATGTGCGCGCTTTCCATTTTTAGAAGACGAAGCGGCAGTAGCGTATGCCCATGCTTTCTGTTTGCCTGCCTTTGATGCCAGTTCCCTAAATGAGCTGGTACTTGATCCTACGCAAGTGGCGTCTTTTAGCCAGCAGTTTAAAGTAGCTAAAGACAATATTCAGGAATTACGCGGGGTGCTGTCTGCTTCAGGCTATGCGGAACTGATGAAATTGATCAAAACCGCAGACAAAAATGCTGGTTATATCTGTGAAGTGGTGACGGAATGTGAAGATATTCTGGAAGCCGAATCTTCCGATATTTTTCTGTTTTTTAGTCTAGGGCAATGTGTCGAACAGCTCGATCATCAGTTACGTCTGGGTGAAGAAACCAGTACTACACTCTGCAAGATTGATTATGTGGTCAGAATTCTGGTAGAGATGGGCTGGAATGATCTGGAACAGTACTGGGAGCAGTTGCGTACAGAACCGAACCGGATTCAGTTTTACCAGTTTAGCGACCATATTCATCAACTGTTTGAGGCAGATGTATGAAATTGATGGTGAATCACCAAACGCACTATATGTACACGGCCGAGGTGAGGAACAGTATTCAGTACATTAAAATGATGCCTTCGAGCAATGCGCATCAGCGGGTGCATTCCTGGGATATCAGTGTGCCGGGTAATAAAGAAATCCGGAAAGATGCATTTCATAATCTGTGGATGACCTGTAGCCAGCGGGAGCCTTATTATTCCCTGACTATCATGGCGCAAGGGATTGTTGAACTGAATCCTGCGCATCAGAGTGGACTGAATGATTCAATCAATCCCAATCTTTTTCTACAGCCGACCGAATCGACACAATGTAATGCAGCAATGAAAGACTTTGCACAACGTCATGTTCCTGCATTAACCCGTCAGCATTTGATTGGACTGGCACAGGCCTTGCTGGAGCATGTGCCTTATATTTCCAACAGTACTTCAGTGCAAGGCTCTGCAATAGATGCCTTTGAGTCCAGACAGGGCGTCTGTCAGGACCATAGTCATATTTTTATTGCCATGTGCAAATATCTAGGTTTGCCTGCACGCTATGTTTCTGGTTATTTATATGCACAAAATGCTTCGCATCTGGCCAGTCACGCTTGGGCAGAGGTGTTTGTAGACCAGACATGGTATTGTTTTGATGTCAGTAATCTGTTGTTTACTCCAAGTTCGCATGTTTATGTGGCGATTGGACGGGATTATTGGGATGTGGCGCCGGTACGCGGTGTCAGAGAAAAGGGCGGTGTGGAATCCATGCATTCCATCGTTCAAGTGCTAGGATGTTAATAAGGACGAATGAATGACGTATTGTTGTGCACTACGTTTAGAGCAAGGTATGCTTTTTATCAGTGATACCCGGACCAATGCCGGAGTAGATCACATTTCTGTATTTCGAAAGTTGTATACCTTTGGTATTCCTGGTGAACGTATGATCGTCATACAGGCATCCGGAAATCTGGCAACCACACAAGCCGTGATTGGGCATATCAAAAATCAGCTCGAACTGAAGCAGGAACCCAATATCTTGAGTCTGCACACCATGTTTGATGTCGCTGAGCTGGTGGGTAGTATGCTGAAAAAAGTGATTGCCAATGTTACGAGCGATATTTCGGAACAAAGCAATTACTATTGCAATCTGCTGGTCGGGGGGCAACTTAAAGATCAGGATATGCAGCTTTATCATGTTTATCCGCAAGGGAACTTTATCTGTGCCACACGCGATACGCCGTATTTCCAGATTGGCGAAAGTAAATATGGCAAGCCGATCCTGGATCGTGCGCTGACTTATGATATGCCGCTGGATGAAGCTTTGCGCTGTTCCCTGATTTCATTTGCATCGACCCTACGTTCCAATGTATCGGTCGGCATGCCCCTCGATGTGCTGGTCTATAAAAAAGACAGTCTGATCATGCCAAGAGGCAAGCGTATTGCCGAAGATGATGAGTATTTCACGTCAATCAGCCGGCAATGGTCAGAGACCTTAAAAAAAGGACTGGCAGAACTTCCTGTTCCCTCTAATGAGTATTTCTTATAAAAACCTATCGTGATTCAGGCTTTTCGCGTACAGTATTAACTTCTATGCAGTCCAGCATAATAAAAATAGAGAAGTTAGCGCATGTACCAATTTTGTTACGCCAGTAAAAGTACTTCTCCCAAAACTGATTTGCTTGAAGATTTAGCGAATATTTTGAAAGAAGCCCGTGATTTTAATTACCAGCATCAAGTGACAGGTGTACTTTATTTCGCAGATGGTCATTTTTTTCAATGTCTGGAAGGTGAATGTCCCACTTTAAAAAGTCTGCTGGTGGAGCGACTGAATAAAGATCCTCGCCATCAGGACATTAAACTATTTGAAACCAAGGAAATTGAATATCCAAGTTTCCCGGACTGGTCCATGAAATATATTTCCAAACGCAGTCAGATCCAGCAATTCTGTCGGGAAATGGGATTTGATGACTTTAATCCTTTTGCCTTTCAGCAAACTCATGTCGATGCCTTATTAATGCAATTATGCATAGAGCAGGGCGAGGAACAAAAGTCAGCCTAAAGAAAAAGCCCAACATAGATTGGGCTTTTTTAACTCTTAAGATTAGATCAAACTACTTTGCGTAGTGGACGATTGCTCAGTCGGCATAATAGTTCATAACCAATCGTGCCATTCGCTTCTGCAACATCGTCAATCAGACGGGTTTTACCCCAAAGTTCAACTTCTGTGCCCAATTGCACATCTAATCCTGTGACATCAATAGCGATCATATCCATCGCTACGCGGCCAATCACGCGAGTTTGCTGACCATTGATTGCGACATAGTTCTGTTTAGGGAAAGCGCGAGGATAACCGTCACCATAGCCAATTGAAACAATGGCCAAAGTCATGTTTTGGTCTGCGGTGAACGTCGAACCATAACCGACATGCTCACCTGCTTGAATCTCATTCAAGGCAATAATCTCGGCAGTAAAGGTCATGACCGGTTTCAAATCCAGGTCATGTACATCACGGTCTGCAAAAGGCGTCGCGCCGTAGAGCATGATCCCGGGACGGACATAGTCAAAATGCAATTCTGGATATTTATAGATTGCAGCCGAGTTACAGCAAGAGGCTAAAATTGGAGCGCAGTCATTTTTAATTTCCAGGAATTGACGGATTTGTTCATCATTCAGTGGATGCTCGGCATCGGCATTGGCAAAATGCATGGCTAGCACGCAACTAAAGCCTTCAGCTTTTAGCGTATGAATTACATCTTTGATCACATCAATCTTAAAACCTAATCGGTTCATGCCGCTGTTCAGTTTGACCCAGACTTTAAGATCTTTGGCGATATAGGTCTCTTTATGAGCCAGTAACCAGTCGAGTTGGGCCTGATGATGTACCACAACTTCAATATTCTGTTCGATTACGATTGGCATCTCATCTGCAGAAAAAACACCTTCGATGAGCGTGATCGGCTGTAGATAGCCCAATTCACGAATTTCCAGGGCTTCTTGCAGGCAGGCGACACCAAAGGCATCGGTTTCGCTTAAGGCTGCTAAGCAGTCTTTAACTCCGTGTCCATAAGCATTGGCCTTTACCATGCTGACTATTTTCGCGGTTGGGGCAAGTTGTTTGACACGGTTTAAATTATATTGCAGCGCAGCGCTGTCAATATAAACTGTAGCTTGACGCACCCTAAATTACTCCTAGAGGGACGATGGAAATGTGATGACGAGAGTCTGATTACTCTTCATCATCATACTGAGCATAGAACTCAGGTGAGAGATTACTAAAGCGGGTATATTGACCTTCGAATGCCAGACGTACGGTACCAATCGGGCCGTTACGCTGTTTGCCGATAATGATTTCGGCGGTGCCAGCTTCCTTGGATTCCTTGTTATAAACCTCATCACGGTAAATAAACATGATCAAGTCGGCATCCTGCTCGATCGCACCAGATTCACGCAAGTCGGACATCACCGGACGTTTGTTTGGACGGTTCTCCAGCGATCGGTTGAGCTGTGACAGGGCAATCACTGGACACTGCATTTCCTTCGCCAAGGCTTTTAAGCTTCGGGAAATTTCCGAGATCTCGCCAACACGGTTATCACCCATGCCAGGGACTTTCATCAGCTGCAGGTAATCGACCATGATGCAGCCCAGCTTTCCGCCATGCATTTTGGCAATACGACGCGCACGGGCACGTAATTCTGTCGGCGGCAGTGCAGAAGAATCATCGATATACAGATTTTTTTCTTGTAAATGCACAATGGTACTGGTGACTTTTGACCATTCATCACTGTCCATTTTACCAGAACGTAAATGTCCCTGGTGCACGCGACCAAATGATGAAATCAAACGCATGGCGATCGAGTCGGCTGGCATCTCCATTGAATAGACCAGAGCAGGCAGGTTGTTATTGAATAAAACACTTTCGACCAGATTCATGGCAAAGGTGGTTTTACCCATGGATGGACGCGCTGCGACAATAATCAGGTCACCGGATTGCATGCCGGAAGTTTTGTTATCCAGTTCCACAAAACCAGTAGTTAAACCGGTAATGCTACCTTCCATTTGTGACAGTTCATTTAATTTATCAAATACGTCCGCAACCACCGAGTTGATCGGCTTAGGGCCTTGCGCTTTGGCATTGTTATTATGCTGTTCGGCAATCGAGAAAATATTGGTCTCAGCCAGATCCAGAATTTCACTGACGGTACGGCCTTTGGTGTCATAGGCATTTTGTAAAATTTCAGAGCTG
The DNA here is from genome assembly GCF_000369745.1 of Acinetobacter sp. CIP 64.7. GTDB lineage: Bacteria > Pseudomonadota > Gammaproteobacteria > Pseudomonadales > Moraxellaceae > Acinetobacter > Acinetobacter fasciculus. The sequence goes on from NZ_KB850179.1 coordinate 114,110, forward strand.
ACTTTAATCATGCTGCGCAGGGTAGCAAACTCTTTAATTTTCCCAGCATAAGTTTCCAGGTTATAGAAACTTGAGGGTGAGTCTGCCATCAGCTGCATCAAATACTCTTCGCCACCAATGGCATCGAGTAAATTCTGTTTGATGAGCCAGTCATGCACCAGAACGGCATCATAAGGTGAGTTTTCTTTAGAGAGCTGCTCAATAGCACGGAAGATATATTTATGTCGGGTGGCATAAAAATCATTTTCGGTCAGCACATCACCGACCTGTTCAAAAGATTCAGCCACAGTCATAAGGGCAGCAAGTACAGCCTGTTCAATTGCTAAATTGTGTGGCGGAGTACGGAACTCCTTGAGATTGCTATTTTCAGTAACAATTTCCGGTTTAGCAGTAGCTACCTTTTTGCTGGCATTCGCCTGTGACATATAAATCCCTGATTTTAAATAAAATGGTTAAATATCGTCGGAGATGAATAGCGTTTATTCACTACGAGATGAAATGATACGCGCTCTGATCAAAAATGCGAAGTGCAATTTTTTGTAAACACGAATAATAAAATGAATTTGACAGTGTTGGCTAGATTATATTTTTTAGAGATAAAAAAAGAGCATGCTTTCGCATGCTCTTTTTGAGGCGAGAAATTACTCAGCTACGATAGTAACTAGAACTTCTGCAGTAACATCATGGTGCAATTGGATTGCGATGTTAAATTCGCCAGTGTGACGAAGCGCGCCATTTGGAAGACGTACTTCAGCACGGTCTACTTCTAGACCAGCATTTGTCAACGCGTCAGCGATGTCACGAGTACCGATAGAACCGAATAGTTTACCTTCATCACCAGCTTTCGCAGTGATAACGATGTTCACTTCGTTCAATTGGTCAGCACGTGCTTGAGCAGCAGCCAAGATAGCAGCTTCTTCTTTCTCAAGTTCAGCACGACGAGCTTCAAAAGCAGCAGTGTTTGCTTCAGTTGCAGCAACAGCCTTACCTTGAGGGATAAGGAAGTTACGGCCGTAACCAGCTTTAACTGAAACTTTATCGCCTAGTTTACCTAGGTTTTTAATGCGTTGTAATAAGATAATATCCACAGCTCAACCTCACTTATGATTGTCAGTGTAAGGGATCAAAGACAAGTAGCGAGCTTGTTTGATAGCTAACGCTAATTGACGTTGGTAACGAGCTTTAGTACCTGTAATACGGCTAGGAACAATCTTGCCGTTTTCAGTAATGTACTGTTTTAAAGTGTCGATATCTTTGTAGTCGATGTACGTAACGTTCTCAGCTGTAAAGCGGCAGAACTTGCGACGACGGTAAAAACGTGCCATGTTATGTTCTCCTTAAGCTTCAGCAGAGTCTTGAGCGTGTTGTGCTTCTTCACGTTGAGCTTTACGCGCACGTTTTTCTTCAGCACTCTTCGCCAATAGTGACTCTTCAGTGATAGCGTTTTCACGACGGATGATAAGGCTACGAATGATTGCGTCGTTATAACGGAACAATTCTTCAAGCTCATCAAGAGTAGTTTGACCACACTCAACATTCATAAGAATGTAGTGAGCTTTGTGGATCTTGTTGATTGGGTAAGCCAATTGACGACGGCCCCAGTCTTCAAGACGGTGGATTTGACCTTCAGCTTCTTTGATGTGAGTTAGGTAGCGTTCTACCATACCAACTACTTGATCGCTTTGATCAGGGTGTACTAAAAGTACGATTTCGTAATGACGCATTGTCAGCTCCTTACGGTTTGGACAGCCCCAATTTAAGTAAATTGAAGCAAGGAGTCACAACCAAAGTTGTGTCGCAGTGTTTGCGAAGGGGGAATTGTAGTGATCTTTAGGGATAATTTCAACCAAATAAGACATTTTTGCGAAATTATATCTATAGTCAGATCTTTTAATAGAAAACCACATTAACTTTAAAACAGCAGGGTTCGACTGCTTAAATTCAGCAAATGTACTATTGAGAATATCAAGTGGCTTTCTCTAACTTAAAATCTGCATACACATTATCAATGTCAGGCTAAAACCAAAAAACGGTAAATTTATCAGAGATAAGAAAAGAGAGGGAGGTTCTAAAGCAGAGATTTTGATTCTGCTCTACAGATACTCGGAATGGGGGATAGGAAAATCAAAATAAAAAAAGATAGAGACTAACTCTATCTTTTTAAAAAAACACAATCTGTGTAGATGGCGTAGTTGAGGTAAAGCTAAAGATAATACTGATGACAGTAATCAGGATCACCGAGAACAAGAAATATTTCTTTGCCCAAAGTTGATCATTTTCAGCTTTAAATCCAATGACACCGATATACAACCAGTAAATGCACAGTAAGTTTAAAATCACTGCATAAAACCAGTTAGCATAACCAAAGACAAATAATGCATTCATGGTCAGTGTGAATAACACCACATAAACCAGTGATTCAATCTTGGTACGATGAATCGAACGCGCCACAGGCAAGATCGGAATACCTGCATTTTTGTAATCATCAAAGCGGTAAATCGCAATCGCCCATGAGTGAGGCATTTGCCAGAGCGCATAACCTAAAAAGATCAGTAACGCACCGAGGTCAAATTGATTGGCTACTGCGGTATAACCAATAACAGGCGGAGCTGCACCAGAAATACTGCCGACTACAGTTTGATGAATTGTAGTTCGTTTTGTCCATAGGCTGTAGAAACCAACATATACGACAAAACCAATCACCGCGAATAAGAAAGCGTACGCATTTATCCAGAACCATAAAAGACTAAAACCAGCGATGCCTAATACCAGGGCAAAGGCCAGGGCAACAGGTTCGGAAATGGCTTTGGTGACCAGAGCACGGTTTTGTGTACGCTGCATTTTTTGGTCGATGTCTTGGTCAATCACGTTGTTGACCACACATCCTGATGCTACGACAAGCGTAGTACCGAGAAGGGTAATAAGCAGGAGAAGGAAATCTACAGAACCTTGGGTGGCTACGAAGTAGCCACCCAAAGTGGTAACAAAGTTACCGAAGAGAATTCCTGGCTTAGTCAGGAATAAATACTTTTTCAGCATGACGACCAGTTTAGATCATCATGTTGTAGTGTAGGTAATTCATGATCCATACAGAACCCACTAAAAGAATAGCGATAGTTAAGATGGTATACACGAATGCAATCACGTTCCAGCGTTGCTCTGAAGAAGAGTTCATATGCAGGAAGTAAATTAACTGCACAAGAATCTGAGCAACCGCAGTAATCGCGATGACAGTAATCAAGATACCACGGCCAAAACCGCCTGCCATCACCATACCGAATGGAATTACGGTAAGGATGACAGAAAGGATGAAGCCAACGGTATATTGCTTAACGTTACCGTGTGATTCGCCAGCAGCGTTATGATCGTGACTCATTACAGAACTCCCATCAAGTAAACTACGCTGAATACACAGATCCAAACGATGTCAAGGAAGTGCCAGAACAAGCTTAGGCAAGCTAGACGACGCGTGTTTGCAAGAGTCAAACCATATTTCTTGATTTGAACCATAAGCACGATCATCCAGACCAGACCAGAAGTTACGTGAATACCGTGCGTACCTACCAAAGTAAAGAACGCAGATAAGAACGCACTTGTGCTTGGACCGTGACCAGCATGAACTAAGTGATTGAACTCATATAGTTCCATGCCGATGAAGATAGCACCGAATACCCAAGTAATCGCTAACCAAGTCAGTACTTTTGCAACGTCTTTTTTGTATGCAGCAAGAACTGCAAAACCAAAGGTTACAGAAGAGATCAAGAGGGCGAAGGTTTCAGTAAGAACGAAACCTAAAGAATCGCCAAACAGGTCTCTCGCACTTGGAGTACCCACAGGAATGTGGCTACTCAAAACAGCGAACGCAATGAAGAGTGTACCGAACAGGACAAGGTCACTCATCAAGTAAGTCCAGAAACCAAAGACGGTGATGTCAGTATCATCGTGATGATGATGCTCATCGTGTCCGTGGTTATCGTGATGAAGTACTTCAGCCATTGTCTTAGTCCTTCTTCAAGTGTTTTTCAAGAATCGCATAGCGTTCGTTTTCAATACGTTCAACTTCAGCAGCTGGAACATAGTAATCCACTTTCTTGGTGAAAGAAGACACGATGAAGCTAATGATAGAAGCAATGAACGTAACAACTACTAACCACCAGATGTGCCAGATTAAACCGAAGCCCATAACAGTGATGAACATCGCGATAACGAAACCGGCAGCACGGTTAGTCGGCATGTGGATATCTTCGTACTTCGTTGGTTTTGCATACGCAACACCATTTTCTTTCTCGATCCAGAAAGTATCAATACCATTGATCTTTGGAAGATGAGCAAAGTTATAGAACGGAGCAGGAGAAGATGTCGCCCATTCAAGGGTACGACCATCCCATGGATCGCCAGTCAAATCTAGACGTTGGTCACGTTGTAGGAAACCAACCACGATTTGCATGATGAAACATAGAATACCCAGTGCAACTAGAACCGCACCAAACATCGCGATATCTACATACGGGTCCCATTCTGGGTTGTCAAATGTATTCAAACGACGTGTCATACCCATGAAACCAAGGATATAAAGTGGCATGAATGCAAAATAGAAACCGAAGAACCAGAACCAGAACGCTGCTTTACCCCAAGTCTCATTCAGTCTCCAACCGAACATTTTCGGCCAGTAGAAGATGATACCTGCGAACATACCGAATACCACACCACCAATAATTACGTTATGGAAGTGAGCAATCAGGAATAAAGAGTTGTGTACCAGGAAGTCCGCTGGTGGAACTGCCATCAATACACCTGTTAAACCACCGATACCGAAAGTTACCAGGAAGCCTAGTGTCCATAGCATTGGAGTGGTGAAAACAATACGACCCTTGTACATGGTGAACAACCAAGAGAAGATCTTCACACCTGTAGGAATCGCAATAATCATGGTCATGATACCGAAGAACGCGTTAACGTTGGCACCTGCACCCATGGTAAAGAAGTGGTGAACCCACACAACGAATGACAATACTGTGATTGCTACTGTTGCATACACCATTGATTTGTAACCGAACAATGCTTTGCGCGAGAAAGTCGCAACAACTTCTGAGTAAATACCAAATGCTGGTAAAATCAGAATGTATACTTCTGGGTGACCCCAAGTCCAAATCAAGTTCACGTACAACATTGGACTACCGCCCAAGTCATTGGTGAAGAAGTGGAAACCAAAGTAACGGTCAAGCGTTAACATTGCAATTGTTGCAGTCAACACTGGGAACGCCGCAATAATCAATACTGCTGTACATAAAGATGTCCAGGTAAAGATTGGCATTTCCATAAGTTTCATGCCAGGCGCACGCATTTTGATGATGGTAACGAAGAAGTTAACACCCGTTAATAGCGTACCTAGACCTGAAATTTGCAGTGCCCAGATATAGTAGTCCATACCTACGCCTGGAGAATATTCGATACCAGACAGTGGAGGGTATGCCATCCAACCTGTTGCAGCGAATTCACCTAACGCAAGTGAAACCATCATCAGACCCGCAGCGCCGGCGAATAACCAGAAGCTTAAAGAGTTTAATAATGGGAATGCAACGTCACGTGCACCGATTTGAAGCGGTACAGAGATGTTCATTAAACCAACTACAAGACCCATTGCCACGAAGAAGATCATGATCACGCCATGCGCGGTAAAGATCTGGTCGTAATGCTCAGGGTGTAGATAACCTTCGCCGCCACCTTTTGCAAGGAACTGCTGAAGACGCATCATGATCGCATCGGCGAAACCACGCAAAAGCATGATCACAGATACGAAGATATACATGATACCAATTTTTTTATGGTCTACAGATGTGAACCATTCGTTCCACAGGTAGCCCCATTTTTTGAAGTAGGTAATACCAGCAAAAACTGCGATACCACCCAGGATCATCATTGCAACAGTTGCCAATACGATTGGATCGTAAGGAATTGCATCTGGACCTAACTTACCTAAGAAGCTCATGTCTTATTCTCCTTGAGAAGCAGTCGCATGTTCACCAGCTACATGAGCTTCAGAAGCAGCCGCTTCGTGAGCAACAGCATCAGTCGCTGCAGCTTCTACAGGAGCTGAATGGTCAGCACCGTGATAGTTACTCATATACTTGTGAATCACAGATTCAAACAAACCTTGCTCTACAGAAGAGTAGTAAGTCACAGGATGTGGCTTAGTAGGGTAAGGCTTCATTGCTTCAGCAGCAGCCTTCTCTTCAGGAGTTTCAGCTTTTGCAATAATCGCTTCGATCTGGTGTTTACCACGGTTGCCGTCACGTAAAGTTGCAAATTCAGCTTGGTCTAGAACAGTTTTTTGTACTGCATTAGGGTTAACTGAAGTACCGTTTCCTGCCTGAACAGCAGAAATCCATTCAGCGAATTGAGCATCAGTCACAGAATGTGCACGGAAGCGCATTTGTGAGAAGCCATAGCCTGAATAGTTTGAAGAGAAACCACGATAACCTTCAGCTGGACTAGTTTCATCAGCTAAGAAGTTAAGGTGAGTTTGCATACCTGCCATTGCATAAATCTGACCACTTAACGCCGGGATGAAGAACGAGTTCATCGTGAAGTTAGAGGTTAAACGAAGGCTTACCGGAGTTTGCTCTGGGAAACGTAATTCGTTAACAGTTGCAATGCCTTGCTCAGGATAGATGAAGATCCATTTAAATTGCTCAGCAATAACCTGAACAGTTAAAGGTGCTTTATCTGCTTCAATTGGACGGTATGGGTCATACTTGTGGGAACCCCACCAAGTTAACCAAGCTAAAATACCAATAATAATGACAGGGATACCCCATACCACAATTTCAATCGCAGTAGAGTGTGCCCATGTAGGTTTATAGTCTGCGTCTTTATTCGATGCACGATATTTCCAACCGAACCATAATGCCATGATGATTGATGGAATAACCACCAAAAGCATTAAGTAAATCGCAGTCATCATCAGGTTACTTTGACCTGCTGCAACTGGACCTTTAGAGTTCAGAAGTACCATATCACCACCACACCCGGTCAAGAGTGCAGTCATCGCAGATAAAGACAATACAGCTAAAATCGTTTGTCTCATTTTACAACCTCGGTGAAGAGTCCCATTCCCTAATTTAATATGGGATAGCGATTAAAGTGCATATGACAAAAAAGGCTGAATTTTACAAAACATCCTATTAATCACAATACACCGCTACGTTGTAGGGCATTATGCCTGAGATTCACGAACTAAGCTATATCTAGGGCGCTTTAAATGCCTGTAATAAAAACCGATTTTGCTGGTCTGGATTGGGGAGGATTTATGGGAATTTTATTTCAATTTCAAAGTTCTGTAATCAAAATGGGATGATATTCATCCCATTTTGTGTATTCCTGCACTATTGTTTCACAACTTGCGTTTTTGCGAGTTTATCGTGCAAGGTTTGACGTTTTTTGCCCAATCCGAAGGCCCAGTCAATAATTAAACTCAGTGGCATAAATACAATATTTAAAAATATGAAAAATACGCTACGAATAGTAAAGGCGCGCAACAGGCTGGTCTTTTCACCTGATTCTACATCTACAATTTTGATTTTCGTGAGCTTTTTACCAATACTTTGGCCTGATTTGGCAATCAGAAAGGCTTGAATGGCCAGCATGATAATCAAATAGACCGCTGTGGCAAGCCACGCCTGCTGAGAAAACATCTCAAACATTTGAGTCTGTAATTGCTGAGCCATTGCAGGATCTGCATCGCTACTCAGCACAACATTCATGAATTCTTCATTCAGTTGAGCAAACCGGGTTTCCTGTTCAGGCGTAAAAAAAGCAGTCAAAATGAAGGTTGCTGGTAGCCACAGTAATACGTCTACAATTTTGGCCAGGATACGGCTTGGAATACTGGCAAGTTCATTTTTTTGAGTTGCTGTTTGAGTATGAGGCTGTGAGTAGGCCGAAGTCGTTGGTTGGCTATTCTGGAATACCGGCGTTTCAGGTGTGACTGCTGGAGCGACATAACCTTCGGGTTGATATACCGATTTTCCTTGGGTAAGTTCACCTAAGGCTTTCCACTCGGTCATGCCTTGATGCCATGCCAGGTCAGTCAGCATGACTTGTTGATTCGCCAGCATCTGATTCAATTGCTCGAGCGTATATGGACCAGCTTGTTGATTGTTTCGGGCCAAGTAAATCTGCATATAGACTGAATCTCAATATATAAATGTGAACTGATAATAGCTTTGATCAAGATTGTATTGAATTCTGTTTTGAAAACAAACATCCTCTCATCGTAAGATATAGATTAATTGAGGATTTTCAATCATATTTGTCATTAAAAATGAGCCCATACAAAATTGCAAGGATCTGCATTCTTAAAAATATCTTCCTGAACATTCGATGGTTATTTATTATTATTGCCATTTTGATATGACTTTACTGTTGGTATTTGTTTGTCATTACAGTCTTTATGTGTTGATAAGCGTTGATTTAATTATATTTATAAATTCAATTGTTTAGCTTGTGATTGGGTCTTTAGTTATCAATTTTCAAACAATAAATCATAATATCTATCTCATAAAAAAGACCCTATCAAAGGGTAATGCCAGTCAGTTAAGCAGACATTAGAAAAATGTAGTAAAAATGAGTGTATGCCAATACGCTCATTTTTTTTATGACTTTATCTGAAAATTTAGATTGCACCCTTCAACATTCTTTGCCTTCACTCAGCCATTTCAGTGAACTCATTGATTTAAACTGGATTAAAGAAAGCCTACATCAAACAGGTAAGGCTTCTATCAGGAGAAGAAAATTACCTGCCGAACATGTGGTATGGCTGGTAATTGGGCTTGCCCTATTTCGAGATCAACCGATCGGGTATGTCGTAGAGCAACTAAAACTTGTGTTTGGTACAACAGAATATTGTGTCCCCAGTGCAGCAGTGCAAGCACGACAACGTTTAGGACGAGAGCCCTTGAATACCTTGTTTTCTCTACTCAGCCAAGCCTGGTTTGAAGAATCCCAACAGCAATACTCAAACTTTCATGGCCTTAGTGTATGTGCTGTTGACGGGGTGGTTTGGTCTATGCCTTATACAGACGAGAATTTTGAACACTTTGGCTCATCTAAGGGTAAAACCGCTGCAGCCCCTTATCCACAAGTGAGAGCAACCTGCCTGGTAAATACCAGCACCCATGAAATCATTGATGCCCAAATAGGTAGCATGGATCAGGGTGAACTTACACTGGCAAATCGATTATGTCCTCCATCGCATAGTATTACCTTGTTTGATCGAGCCTATTTCTCTGCTGATTTCTTGATTGACTGGCAAACACGAGTAGAAGCCAGTCATTGGTTAATGAGAGCAAAAGATAATTTACGCTATGAGATCATTAAACGTAATTCCCCGCATGACTTTCAAATCAAAATGCCTCTTTCAGCTAGAGCCAGGAAGCTAAATCCATCATTAGGAGAATATTGGGAAGCGCGTTTGATTGAAGTTGAGCAGGCAGGGAAAATTAGACGTTATATCACTTCATTAATGGATTCAAAGGCATATCCACTGATAGGCTTGGCGAAGCTTTATGCCCAGCGCTGGGAAATAGAAATGTGTTACCGAGAAATCAAAAGTGATTTACAGGAAGGTAAGCATTTGAGGAGCAAGCAACCTGATTTAATTTATCAAGAATTATGGGGGGTCTTCATTGCCTATAATATTCTAAGAAGACAAATGAAACATATGGCTCAACGTGCAAAAGTCAGTCCTTTGAGAATCAGCTTTCATATTGCCTCTATCAGCATCCTGAATATATTAAGATTTGATTCTTTAGACTCCGCAGGGAATTTACCTAAACATCTAGAAAGTTTACTGGAGAAATCGAGGAGGTATGTTTTGCCTGAGAGAAGGGTTAGAAGTTGCCCACGAGTTGTGAAAGGAAAACCGCAGAAATACCCAAGAAAATGCCAGTCAATTTCTTAACTGACTGGCATTACCTATCAAAGGGTCTTTTTTATTCACAATTGCTTATGCTTTTTGCACTTTTTCTTCAGCCAGGAAGAACCAAGTTTCAAGTACCGAGTCTGGGTTTAAAGACACAGAGTCGATACCTTGTTCCATTAACCATTGTGCAAGATCTGGATGATCAGAAGGACCTTGACCACAAATACCGACATATTTGCCAGCTTTACGACATGCTTGAATTGCAAGAGAAAGCAACGCCTTAACTGCAGGGTCGCGCTCATCAAATAGGTGAGAGACAATACCCGAGTCACGGTCAAGACCAAGCGTTAATTGTGTCAAGTCGTTTGAACCAATAGAGAAACCATCGAAATGTTCAAGGAATTGATCTGCCAATAAAGCATTGGTTGGAAGTTCACACATCATGATCACTTTAAGGCCGTTTTCACCGCGCTTAAGACCATTTAATGCAAGAAGTTCAATTACACGTTTCGCTTCAGCAACAGTACGAACAAATGGAATCATGATCTGGATATTGGTTAAACCCATTTCATCACGTGCCTTTTTCAATGCACGACATTCAAGTTCGAAGCAATCACGAAAGTTATCAGAAACGTAGCGACTTGCACCACGGAAACCTAGCATCGGGTTTTCTTCTTCTGGCTCGTATAACTTACCACCGATCAAGTTTGCATATTCGTTAGACTTGAAGTCTGACATACGAACAATGACTGGCTTGTCTGCAAATGCAGCAGCAAGTGTCGAGATACCTTCAACCAGTTTCTCTACATAGAATTCAATTGGAGATGCATAACCTGCAGTACGCGCCATGACTGCTGCACGTGTTTCACGTGGAAGGCTGTCAATATTGATTAATGCTTTCGGGTGAACACCAATCATACGGTTAATAATGAATTCAAGACGCGCCAGACCAATACCTGCGTTTGGAATTTGAGCAAAGTCAAATGCACGATCCGGGTTACCCACGTTCATCATTACTTTAAATGGAAGAGCAGGCATAGACTCAATTGAATTCTTTTGAATTTCAAAATCTAGTGCGCCTTCATAGATAAAGCCAGTATCACCTTCAGCACAAGACACAGTCACTTCCTGACCGTCTACAAGAACTTCAGTTGCATTACCACAACCCACGATTGCAGGAACACCAAGCTCACGTGCAATAATTGCTGCGTGACAAGTACGACCACCACGGTTTGTTACAATCGCAGCTGCACGTTTCATGACTGGTTCCCAATCCGGGTCAGTCATATCAGATACAAGAACATCACCGTCTTGTACTTTGTCCATTTCTTTAATAGACGTCACAATGCGGACTTTACCAGAACCAATGCGTTGACCGATTGAACGGCCTTCACAGATCACAGTACCGCGTTGTTTCAACAGGTAGCGTTCCATGGTGCCGACATTTTCACGGCTTTTTACAGTTTCAGGACGCGCCTGAACGATGTAAATCTTGCCATCATCGCCATCTTTTGCCCACTCGATGTCCATTGGTGCACCGTAGTGGTTTTCAATGATCAGCGCTTGTTTAGCAAGTTCTTGTAATTCCTGGTCGTTTAAAGCGAACTGTTGGCGTTCAGCTTTTTCAACATCCACGACAACGACAGATTTACCTGCAGATGCTTCTTCACCATAAATCATTTTCTGGTGCTTAGAACCCAGGTTGCGACGAAGGATCGCGTGTCGGCCTGCATTTAAAAGCGGTTTAGAAATATAGAATTCGTCCGGGTTAACTGCACCTTGAACGACCATTTCACCCAAACCATAAGATGCAGTAATGAATACTGCATCACGGAAGCCTGATTCAGTATCTAGCGTAAACATCACACCTGCAGCGCCAGTTTCTGAACGAACCATGCGTTGTACACCAGCAGACAGGGCAACTACATCATGGGCAAAGTTTTGGTGTACACGGTATGAGATTGCGCGGTCGTTGTACAAAGATGCAAACACTTCTTTGATTGCGATCAGAACGTTATCGATACCACGAATGTTCAAGAAAGTTTCTTGCTGGCCGGCAAAAGAAGCATCCGGCAAATCTTCTGCAGTTGCAGAAGAACGAACGGCAACCGCGATGTCAGGGTTGCCGTTAGAAAGTTCTGCAAATGCTGTACGAACTTCTTGTTCTAATGCAGGCGTAAGTGGAGTATCCACAATCCATTGACGAATTTTTGCGCCAGTTTCAGCAAGTGCATTTACATCATCAACATTGAGTGCAGCAAGCTCTGCATTGATTTTAGCGTTTAGGCCACTTTGCTCGAGAAATTCACGGTAGGCATCGGCAGTCGTTGCGAAACCACCTGGCACAGATACACCAGCATTTGATAAGTGGCTGATCATTTCGCCTAGTGATGAGTTTTTCCCACCGACCAGCTCAACGTCGTGCTTCCCTAATTTTTCCAGACCAATTACGCGCGCTTCCAAAGTTGTTACTCCACTTTTGCAGTATTAATCACTATCTCGGCATGAGAGTATAGCAAATCATCTAGGTTTTTGATTTTACTAAGCGACAGTCATGTAAGATCGGTTTACTATAAAGATTATATAGCACTAAGACAAATGTTGGAGGAGAATTTTAATGTCGGAAGGTAAACAAATTCAGCGTAGTGTTTTCTTTATTTCAGATGGTACCGCCATCACCGCTGAAACCCTTGGACACTCGCTGTTAGCGCAGTTTCCGCATGTGAAATTTGACATTCATATTATCCCTTACATTAGTTCCGAAGAAGCGGCTACAAATGTGGTGGCAGAGATCAATGCAAGAGCTCAAATCGACGGTGAAAAACCGCTGGTATTTGATACCCTAGTTGATCCCTATGTGCGCGACATTATTAATACTGCAAATGCAGTAAATCTCGATGTATTTGAAGGGCTTATTAGTAAGTTGGCTGATGAATTAGGCACGATTCCTACAACTTTAGTCGGGCAGACCCACGCGGTGACCGACTCTGAGTCTTATAAGGCCCGTATTGATGCTGTTCATTTTGCTTTAGATAACGACGACGGCGCACGTACCCGTCATTATGATAAAGCTGACCTGATCCTGATTGGTGTATCGCGTTCAGGTAAAACCCCGACCTCTATTTATCTGTCTTTGCAGTTCGGTATTCGCGTGGCGAACTATCCACTGACTGAAGAAGATTTGGATGATAACCGACTGCCAGCCGTGCTGCGACCGCATAAAAACAAGCTGTTTGGCCTGATGATTGATGCGGAACGCCTTGTGGCCATTCGTTCTGAGCGTAAGGCCAATAGCCGTTATGCCAGCTTTAGTCAGTGTCAGATGGAGTTGCGTGCGATTGAAGGAATTTATATTTCGGAAGGCATCAAGTACCTGAATGTGTCTGAAATGTCGATTGAAGAAATCTCAACACGTGTGTTGCAAATGACCGGTTTAAAACGTCGAATCGGTTAAGAAACCAGCCAGAGCCAAACTGCGGTTTGGCTTTGATTTATAGCTAAAAATTACAAGTAAGCATTGATTAATCGAAATAATGTATGAATTTTATAATTCTAAGAAAATACCAACTATCATATTCTGAAATATAAAAGAGTCTTCTTTGCTCATTCTGTTGAATAAATCATCATGTCGGTTCTTGATACGTAAATAAAAATCTCATTATCAGCTTACCAATTTTTCATTTTTACTCGCCAGCGTGAGTTATTTTTCTGCTAAATAAGTATGAATAATGATATCGACCGGATGCTGTTCACCATTAATACAATGAATTGTATTTTCCGAAATTTTCAGAATCGGCCAGGTAATCAGGCGGCAATTTTCACGTTGTAGGGCAGCATAATAATGATCTGATTTCAGATAAATTTTACGGGAAGATGCAAGATTTGGCATTAACTGGCGTCTTAGCCACAAATTCTGCACCTGATTTTCTAAAAACCGCAGAGAAAGCAAGCTTTTAATGCGGTTGTTAAATAAGCGGCGATTTTTACCAATCAATGGGTGATTAATAATTCGTTGCAGAATTCGGTCGGAACCGGGCAGTACAAAAGCAGGATTAATCTGGAAAACTTTTACCGAACGGGCATGTTGACTGATTTTATCCAGCTGGCTCACGGTAAACTGATCCGTGCCAATAATCGCAATATCTTTATCTGCATAACCCAATTTTAACAGTTCGGAAGAGGGCACTTTAATTCCATTAAACTGCTGAAAATGTTCGGGGCGATTTTCAAAAATACCAGCGTGTGGATCATGCTTGGTAGACATTAGAATTCCTTGAATTTATTTAATAATTAATTTTCTTTGTATGAGATATAAACAAAAACTCAAGCCAGGGTAAAGTGAAAAATTTAACTTAGACAGTCATCTATTTGAGCAAAATATAAAATCTGATTTTATTGAAGACTGAATGGATTTACAGGCGATCCAAAAGGAATGACTTTTAACTTGCTGAGATGGATGAAGGAAAAGAAGTGAAGTATTCGTTCAAGAAAGAAGCTTTTTAATAGAAAAGGTCAATAAAAATGATTTTACTGGGATGTTTCTTTTAGTCATTTATCTTTAAAGATGAAAAACATCTACCCATTGCTGAGAATAGGTAGATGCAACTCTTATTTACTGACCATTTTTAATTTGCATCAACAGCTCAAAGTTATGTAGGCGTTTGTCAGTGTCATAGATGTCGCAAGTAAAGATAAACTCATCCACGTCATATTTGGCTAAAAGCGATGCCAGACCGGCTTTAACGGTTTCTTTGGAACCGACCTGAGCCATGGCAAAGAAATTATCGACTGACATTTTTTCCGGCGGCGACCACAGACCTTCCATCGAATCAATTGGTGCTTTAAGTTTCAGGCTTTGCCCACGAATCAGTGATAAAACCCGCTGATAGGCACTGGTCGACAGATATTGTGCTTCTTCATCGGTATCTGCGACACAGGTCGGTACGCCCATCGATACATAAGGACGATCGAGATATTCAGACGGTTCAAAGTTTTCACGATATAATTGAATGGCCTGACCCAGCATACGCGGGGCAAAATGCGAAGCGAAGGAATAAGGTAGGCCGAGTTTTGCTGCCAATTGCGCACTAAACAGACTGGACCCTAATAACCATACAGGTACATGCGTGCTTTGACCCGGCGTTGCCACAATACGCTGTCCTGGAATTGGATCTTTAAAATATTGCAGAATTTCCAGAACATCCTGCGGAAATTGATCTTCGGTTTCCTGACGGCCACGACGCAGGGCACGCATGGTCATTTGATCTGTACCGGGTGCGCGGCCCAGACCCAGTTCAATCCGGTCCGGATAGAGCGTTGCCAAGGTGCCGAACTGTTCTGCTACTACTAGTGGAGCATGATTCGGCAGCATAATTCCACCAGAGCCTAAAGTTAGGGTTTTGGTATTCGCCAGTAAATAGCCTAAGAGAACTGCGGTTGCTGAACTGGCAATGCCATCCATATTATGATGTTCTGCCAGCCACATCCGGCGATAACCCAATTTTTCTGCTGCTTGGGCAAGTTCCAGCGCATGGTTTAGCGCGAATTGAATAGTCTTGTCGTCACGAACAGGAACCAGTTCGAGTATAGAGAACTGGGTATCGTTAAGCGTACGCATAGTATTACTCTTAAATAGACATCTCTAAAAGCATACGACTTTAGAAGGCGTTTGTATATCGAAAAAAATCGATATAAGTGTAAACCAAAAGATAAAGATAAAAAATAAAGGCAAAAAAATAAGCATCCGAAGATGCTTATAAAGGAGGAAAGAATAAGGGGAGAGAATCTTAACGACGACGGTTGTTATAGCGATAATCGTTATAACGGTAGTTACGAGAAGAGTTATAGCGACGTTCGCTGCGGTCATCATAACGACGGTCTTCGCTAACTTTTTTACCTAAAGCTGAACCACCTGCTGAACCCAGTGCCGCACCGATATAACCACCGTTGGTGCCTGCCATGTTTCGGCCAACTGCATAACCTGCACCGCCACCTAAAGCACCACCGATAATCGCACCATTACGGTCACGTTTATTTGCTGCTACTGCGGCACCCGCACCACCACCAATCGCTGAACCGATTGTTGCACCAGTAGTACCGCCCATTTTATTGCCTACTGCGGCACCAACGACACCACCCAAAGCAGAAGCTAAAGCTGTATTGGTTGTATTGCCTGCATTGGCAGCTGTCATACCCATGGCTGAGGTTGCTACGACAGCGATCATTAGAGATTTATAGTTCATGAGGACACCTTTTATATATCTAGCTATATTTTGTTGATGAGATAAATTTAATCTAGCAAGCGCAAAACAGCATGAAGGCAGTGTTGGCGAATTGTGATTTTTATCTCCTTAATTTATTCATGATGTGGACAGGATAATTCCATGTATTAATTGAAAATTCACGTATTAAAGCCACAATAAAAAAAGCACCAAAAGGTGCTTTTCATGTTAAATGTAGCGTCTGGTCTAAACTGCCTGAGCGCAAATTAACGGTAACGTTTTTTCCAGTGTTTAGAGCGTTTTTCCACCGCTTTATCTTTGGCAATCTTGTTACCCAGTGCCGCACCACCGGCAGCACCTAAGGCTGAACCGATATAACCACCGTTAGTACCGCCCATATTTTTACCTACGGTATAACCGGCACCGCCACCTAGGGCACCACCAATGGCAGATTCAGTACGGTTTTTCTTGCTGCTTGCAACTGCTGCACCGCCAGCACCACCTAAAGCAGCACCAATGGTTGCGCCGGTGTTACCGCCCATGTTTTTACCTAATGCTGTACCTGCAACACTACCTAAAGCACTTGCTGCTGCAACACGCGCTGTACTGTCGGCATGTGCGTTTACGGTCATCATTGAACCAGCAGCTAAAACTGTACTCATTAAAAGTGCGTTGAGTTTCATGTCATCACTCCGTGTCCATCAACAGGACTGTAATTATTTCGATGCGGAAAATGTAACAAATCATGCCCAAAACAATATGAAGATGTTTCTTCATAATTCCCTGCTTTATTTGGCGAATTGTAAAATCGGCAAGAAATAAGAATAAGATCGACTATAAAAAAGGCAATTCCACTGTTTTTAATCATATTTGTTAACAAATGCTGTAGAGCACGAATGATAGCAACGCGGACTTACTCAATAATGATGTTCATTAGAAGCCAGAGTCGTTAAACTAGGCGCAATTTTTTGATTTCGCTGTGCTAAATCGGTTTTTAGTCCCAGCCTATGTTTGAGATTTTTTAGAAAATGAAAGAATCGTTACGTTTACGATTAGACCAACTCTCTGACCGCCATGAAGAATTGACCGCATTACTGGCTGATGTAGAAGTCATTTCTGATAATAAGCGCTTCCGTCAATTGTCACGTGAGCATAATGACTTAACAGAAATCACTAATGTCTGGACCAAGTACAGACAGGCGGAAGAAGACATTGAAACGGCTCAGGCCATGCTGTCAGATCCGGACTTTAAGGAAATGGCGCAGGAAGAGATTAAAGAGAATAAAGCTTTAATTGAATCGCTTGAAGCTGATCTGAACATCTTGATGATTCCGAAAGATCCGAATGATGCCAACTCGGCTTATCTTGAGATTCGTGCCGGAACCGGTGGCGATGAAGCTGCGATTTTCTCAGGCGATTTATTCCGTATGTATAGTAAATATGCGGAAAACCAAGGCTGGCGTATTGAAATCCTCTCTGAAAATGAAGGCGAACATGGCGGCTATAAAGAAGTCATCTGCCTGATTAATGGTGACGGTGTTTACGGTCGTCTAAAATTTGAAAGTGGTGCGCATCGTGTACAGCGTGTACCAGCGACCGAATCACAAGGCCGTGTGCATACCTCAGCATGTACCGTTGCGATTCTTCCTGAAATTGATGTTGATACCTCGGTCGACATTAACCCGGCGGATTTGCGCATTGATACCTATCGTGCTTCAGGTGCAGGCGGTCAGCACGTTAACAAAACCGATTCTGCAGTACGTATTACCCACATTCCAACTGGCACCGTAGTGGAATGTCAGGAAGAGCGTTCACAGCATAAGAACAAGGCCAAAGCGATGGCACTGCTGGTATCACGTTTGGAAAATGCCAAACGTGCAGCAGCAGATGCAGCAACCTCGGAAATGCGTCGTGACCTGGTGGGATCGGGTGATCGTTCGGAACGTATCCGTACTTATAACTATCCGCAAGGTCGTATGACCGATCACCGCATTAACCTGACTTTATACAAGCTGGATGCCGTGATGGAAGGTGATTTGACCGAATTGCTGGATAGTCTGCACCGCGAATATCAGGCGGATCAGTTGGCCATGCTTGCACAGCAGAATGGTGGATAATGAATATTTTACAAGCCTTGGCTTTACGCGGCGAAGCTGAAAGTTACGAACGTCAGGAAAATGCCTGGTTATTGGAACACATCACCAAGATTGATTCATTTGATCTGCTGATGAAAAAGGATCAGGAGTTAACGCCGGAACAGGAACAAGCGTATAAAGACGGGTTGGCGCGTATTGCTGCCGGTGAGCCTTTGGCTTATGTCACTGGTTCACAGCCATTCTGGACACTGGATCTAAAAGTGACCAAAGATACCTTGGTGCCACGTCCGGATACTGAAGTACTGGTTGAGACGGTATTGAAGTTAGACCTGCCTGAAGATGCCCGTGTAGTAGATTTGGGTACAGGTACTGGCGCAATTGCCTTATCACTGGCATCTGAACGTTCTAACTGGACAGTAACGGCTTCCGATATCTACGAGCCTACGCTTGAGGTGGCGAAATATAATGCGGAACAACACGATATTGAGAATGTAGAATTTGTTCTGGGTTCATGGCTGAAGCCATTTGGCCGTCAATTCTTTGACGCCATTGTATCGAATCCACCTTATATCGACGCTGATGATGTGCATATGCAGAATCTGGCGACTGAACCGGAACGTGCGCTGGTGGCAGATAAAAAGGGGCTGGCCGATATTGAAATGATTATTCTGCAAGCCAAGAAGCATTTGACCGTGAATGGTTGGGTGGTGCTTGAGCATGGTTATAATCAGGCAGACGCCGTACAACATCTATTTAAACAGGCGGGTTATAAGCAAGTCCGCACGGTTAAAGATTATGGCGGGAATGATCGCGTAACTTTGGGTCAATGGCCACATTAATCTGTCATCTATCTTTATAAAAAAGCGACCGATGTGGTCGCTTTTTTATTGGATTTTTTCTTTATAAATTCCTGACTGCATCTGAAACCTTAAGTATTTTGAATGACATGATGCCAACGCAGTATAACTAAAAACAAAAAAGCGATGCCAGAGCACCGCTTTCGAGGAATTTTTAAAAATAATTACATTGGATAGTCTTGTAGACAGTCATAGACTTCTACCTGATCCAGACTACCAGTTTCCATTGCCAGACAAAGTGCCACAACTTTTAAAGTATCTGCCAGAGATTTTTCATCTTTCAAGGCAATACCTTGTTGTAATTCATTGATACGTTCTGCCGGAATTTCAAGGGCCTGAGCCGCTTCCACAGCATCTACCTGGTTAAAGAAGTGCAGAATTGCATCTTTCAGTTCTGCATCCGATGCATTTAAAATCCCTTGATTCAACTGTTCTGTAATGAGATCAGTCGAAGAAAATAAAGCTTTAGAGAAGTTTTGGACAAGATTTTGCCCAAGCACATCAGTCATCTTTAACATGGAGATACCTTCAACTAGAAAGGAAAATGGAGAGTACAGCCAATAGCAAAAGTGCTATAAATTGAATGAAAAATAATCTATTTCCGGGTGAATTGCAAAGCTTTCTGGGTGACTGTGTAGTCCTGCTAATATATGTTTTAGGGCTTGAAATATATAATCATAATAAAAATAAATGCTTAGAATCTAAGTATTTTTCGGTAATATCTTTGAAGTCTAAGTTTATATAAATTATCTAATGTTATTTTGTCGATATGCGCCTGGACTGACGCCAGTCCACTTTTTGAATGCACGATGAAATGCACTGGATTCCTGAAAATTAAGCTGATCGCTAATCTCTTGTAAACTTTGTTCAGTACGGGTCAGCAATTCAATGGCGGTATCCCGGCGTATCTCATTTTTTAACTGTTGATAGCTGACACCTTCACTTTTTAAACGCCGTTGCATGGTCGCTTCAGACATATTCATTTTTAAGGCCAGTTCATTCAGTTCCAGCCATTCTGCCGGTGAAACTTGCAGTAATTGACGGCGAATCTGGGTGCTCAAGGCATAGGGGTTTTTAAAACGCACCAATAAATTTTGTGGGGTTTGCTGAATAAACTGATACCAGGACTGAGCATCCTGTTTAATCGGCAATTGCAGATAGCTTGCATCAAATTGCACGTAATTTTCGCTGGCCTGATATTCAATCTGTTCACAAAAACGGACTTTGTAATCAAAATCATCTAGGGGTGCTGCGCATTTCAATTGAATCTGATTAAGCAAAATCCGTTGTCCACTTAACCAGCAGATCAGGGTATGAATCAGCATCAGATAAGTCGCATAACTAAACATGCGTTTAGTCTGTTGTAGATCATAAATCACGATATAGGCATAGTGTTCCTCAACCATGAGCGTGCTTTGCAGATCGTCCAAAACCAGGTTGAGAAATTGCAAAATATGTTGCAGCGCTTTTTCCAGTGTATCTGCCTGCATGACCATTTTCGAAAGTAATTTAAAACTACCACGACGCATGGCATGGCTGTCCATACCAAAAAATTCGTCATTCATGCTGTCTGCAAGCACAGTCCATAACTGGGCAAATTGGCTAACGGATACGCGTGCCTTGGGAGCATTCAATACTTCTGCTGGGATATTGGCTTTTTTTAGAATGTCAGAGATATCAAATTGCAGCCGTTTGGCATCCAGCAATGCTTCGTTCACCAGATCAATCGAGATGGTGCCTTTGCTATATTCCGGTGCAGGCTTATGCATATTCAGTCTGACATCCTTGTTTTCATTGTCCAAATACATCATGCAAGATGCAATATTTGGAAATTGTACAGAATAAAAACTCTGTTTACTCTGCATATTAAGTCGTATCTGAAATATAAAAATCGTTAGGAAATAAACATGAACATTCAGGGAAAAGTTGTTGTCGTTACAGGTGGTGCATCAGGTTTGGGTGCGGCTACGGCGACGCATCTGGTTGAACAAGGTGCCAAAGTAATTCTGGTCGATATGAATCAGGAGCAGGGTCAGGCATTACAACAACAACTGGGCGCACAGGCTGAATTTTTTCAGCTGGATGTCACCAATGAACAAGCCGTTGAAGCTTTCTTTGCTGAGGTCGAAAAGACTTATGGTCAACTGAATGGCCTGGTGAACTGTGCCGGTGTGGCACCTTCTGCCAAAGTCTTGGGTCGTAATGGTATCCATGAGTTGGCGATGTTTCAAAAAGTGCTGAATATTAATGTAAATGGTACGTTTAATATGCTGCGTCATGCGGCGGCTTTAATCGCAAAATATGAGCTGCAAGCCGGTGAAGAAGAACGTGGGGTGATTGTGAATACTGCCTCTGTGGCTGCTTATGATGGTCAGATTGGCCAGACTGCTTATGCTGCTTCAAAAGGTGCTGTGGTCGCAATGACCTTACCTTTGGCACGTGAACTGGCTCGTGAGGCAATTCGTGTCATGACTATCGCGCCGGGCATTATGGAAACTCCGATGCTGAAAGGCATGCCGCAAAATGTCCAGGATGCTTTGGGGCAAATGGTGCCATTTCCATCGCGTCTGGCCAAACCACAGGAATTTGCCCAGCTGGTGGGACATATCTTTGAAAATGGTTATTTGAATGGTGAAGTGATTCGTCTAGATGGTGCAATCCGTATGGCGCCAAAATAATTTTTTAAATAAACACATTTTCTCTGATTCATCAAAATGGCAATGACGTATCAGGGAAAGTTGCATGCTGAATTTGCCGAATATATCCAGAAAGCATCACATTTCTGGCAGTTAAAAAGTCCTTGCTAATGCTGGATAGAAAAAAATAAAGAAGGGAAATACCCGTGATTTTAAATGATGAACAAAAAATGATTCAGGACATGATGCGTAACTATTCGCAGCAGAAACTGAAACCGACAGCGGCCTTACGCGACAAAACGGCACAATTCCCAGCACAAGAACTTAAAGAACTCGGTGAGCTTGGCGCATTGGGTATGACAGTGGCTGAAGAATGGGGCGGTGCAGGTCTGGATTATGTGTCACTGGTCTTGGCGCTTGAGGAAATTGCCGCAGGTGATGGTGCAATCTCGACGATTGTCAGTGTGCAGAATTCTTTGCCTTGTGGCATTACTCAGCGTTATGGTACAGAGGAACAAAAACAGCAGTATTTAACTAAGCTGGCGACAGGTGAATGGCTCGGCTGTTTCTGTTTGACAGAACCTCAGGCTGGTTCGGATGCCAGTTCGCTGGAGTGTAAAGCCGAACGCGATGGCGATGAATGGGTGCTAAATGGTACCCAAGCAGTTTATCACGACAGGTAAACACGCACAGATTGCACTAGTCTTTGCTGTGACTGATAAATCTGCAGGGAAAAAGGGTATTTCATGCTTTCTGGTGCCGACCGATGCACCGGGTTATATCGTGTCACGCCTAGAAGAGAAAATGGGTCAGCATTGTTCCGATACCGCGACCATCGTTCTGGATAACTGCCGGATTCCGGCTGCCAACCTGCTGGGCCAGGAAGGTGAAGGCTATAAAATTGCCTTGTCGAATCTTGAATCGGGTCGGATCGGCATTGCAGCACAATCAGTCGGTATGGCGCGGGCTGCACTAGATGCTGCAGTGGAATATGCCAATGACCGTAAAGCCTTTGGTGTAGAAATTGTGCAACATCAGGCTGTAGCGTTCAGGCTTGCAGATATGGCGACACAAATTGAAGCCGCACGTCAGCTCGTTTTGCATGCTGCAACATTAAAAGATGCAGGCTTGGCGTGTTTAAAAGAAGCATCGATGGCAAAACTGTTTGCATCGACTATTGCAGAAAGAGTCTGCTCGGATGCGATCCAGATTCATGGTGGCTACGGTTATGTCTCTGATTTTCCGGTCGAGCGAATTTATCGTGATGTACGAGTGAGCCAGATTTATGAAGGTGCATCGGATATTCAACGTCTGGTGATTGCACGTGAAGTATGTCAGCGCTGATTTTTAATTTAAAAAACAGACTTTGATTGATGTTCAAATCTGGCACTTACGTTGATGGATATGGAAATTGCAGGATTCAACTGAACATGATGATCTAAAGACATACAGTACGAATAATCGAAAAATAAGCCTTATTCATGTTCTAGCCCTAGGGCATGAATGCAGATTTGAGAAAGTATGCTGATGGAATCAGCAGGAACAACAAATACAAATGGACAAACTCAGGCAAGGTCGCCTGAAAACTACAACAGGAAAGAGGTTGTCGTCATGAAGACACTAGAACAGGCATATGCTGATTTTAATTTTGAAAATATGGTTCAAGAACATCTGGTTGGAAACGCAGAGAACATCAATGCGTATACCGAATGCTGTGGTCGCTACTTGGGTCAAAACCGAACTGCACTGATTTGGGAAGGCAAAAACGGAGACGCAGAGCAGTGGACCTTTGAACAACTGGCCGTGGCTTCAGGACAGCTGGCCAATTATATGCATTCTCTGGGTTTAAAGGCTGGTGACTGTATTGCAGGGTTGCTGCCAAGAACGCCAGCACTCTTAATTACTATATTGGCCACTTGGCGGATTGGTGCCATTTACCAACCTTTATTTACTGCCTTTGAAAGCAAAGCCATTGAACATCGTATCAGTACCGCCAATACCCAGTTGATCGTTACTGATGAAGAACAACGACTGAAACTCCATGATCTCAATGTTCCTAATATTCTGACTGTGCATCAGGCAGCAGCGGATAATTATCAAGATGCTGATTTCTGGACAGCCTTACAGCAACAACCGGAAGAGTTTGAACCGGTAAATTGCCAGTTTAATGATATTTTCCTGATGATGTTTACTTCAGGCACCACAGGTCTGGCGAAATCGGTTCCTGTGCCTTTAAAAGCGTTATTGGCCTTTAAAGGCTATATGCTGCACGCCGTAGATCTGCGAGATGAAGATTCCTTCTGGAATCTGGCAGATCCGGGCTGGGCGTATGGACTGTATTATGGCATTGCAGGGCCGCTCAGTTTAGGGCACAGCATCATCATGGATGAACGTGGCTTTAGTGTCGATAACGCCGTACAAATCATTCAAAAATATCAGGTCAGCAACCTGACTGGTTCGCCAACCGCATTTCGCATGTTCTTTGGCTTTAAAGAAAAATTTGATGCAGGCATCAGTTCGCATTTACGCGTGGTAAGCAGTGCTGGTGAGCCGCTCACGCCTGAAGTGATTCAATGGTTCAATCATGATTTAAATGTGAATATCTATGATCAATATGGACAGACTGAACTGGGTATGGTGATCGCCAATCATCATGGCCTGGAGCATTATAAAAAAGTCGGTTCAGCTGGTTTTGCCATTCCTGGGCATCGTTTTTCTGTATTGAACAAAGAACATCAGGAAGTAGAAAAAGGCGAGATTGGAACCTTGGCAATTGACTGTTCAGCTTCACCGTTGATGTGGTTTGAAGGCTATGCAGGTCACAACCGCAAGTCATTTGTCGTGCAGTATTATCTCACTGGTGATACCGTGAAGCTGAATGAATATGGCGGTATTGATTTTATTGGACGTGCGGACGATGTCATTACAACCTCGGGATATCGGGTTGGACCTTTTGATGTAGAAAGTACCTTGCTGGAATGTGAAGAAGTACTTGAATCCGCAGTCGTTGGTAAGCCAGATCTAGAACGAACTGAAATTGTGAAAGCCTTTGTGGTGCTTAAATCGGCTTATCCTGCTACTGAAGATTTAATGTTAAAATTGCAAAGTTATGTACGTTCACGTTTATCCAAACATGCCTATCCGAAAGAGATTGAGTTTGTGACATCTTTACCGAAGACATCGAGTGGCAAGATTCAGCGCAATTTACTCAAACAGCAGGAAGTTGCTAAACTTCAAGAGATAAAGCGAGTCAGCTAATTTTTCAAAATTCATCTTTTGATTGAATACTAAAAGGCTGCCATGGCAGCCTTTTGGTTTTTTAAGAAATAAATCTTCTACTCAAATTTTAGTTAGATATTGCGTCGATTTTCCCAAGTTTATATTTTTAAGAAAGCAGATTGAGGTAAGCAAAATTATATTTTTTATGTCATTACAGTAAAATTACATGAATATTTAAAATGAAATATATCAAAAATTTAGCCTCTTAAGATAAAGAGGCTAAATTTCATTCATTACCAGATATTGCCTTGTAGATTCACTTTTTGATGTTCTGCATGCGGTTCGCCCGCTTCACCAGTTACGCCGCCTTTTAAGGCTTTAAAAAGCTGGGTGACTTTGTTGTCTGTCACATTCCAATATTCTGCGCTGACTGCTTCAGCAATCAATACCCGTACGGTAGGATCATCTTTGCCTTCAAACCAGTTTTCAGCCCACGGATTCCACAACTGTTCAATCAGAATACGGTCAGTACTGATCTGGGCATGAGCACTGATCGATACATAAATACCATCTGATGGTTTTGCAAAGGACAGACCGATCTGACCACGGCCTGTTTCTGCTGCTTTGACCAGATCATTCGTGTTACGCAGAATAAAATATAAATTTTGACGTTCGTTCATCTGCTCGGAGTTCAGCATGGTCATCGGCTGGGAGTGTATTTCATGTGTGTCGGTTAAATGGCTGATCATGGTGTAACGGACATCCTTGATCAATTCCCATAATTTTTCACGATTATCATGTTGAGTATTGTTATGCTCGGTCACGTATGTTCTCCAGACGATTTTATGAAAGCTGAAAAGATTGCTTGGTATTTTCAGATTAATCATATTTGGAGACAGATGCCTTAGGTCTCACTGAACTCATACATTTTCATACTCAAATATAGGCAGAGACTACAGAATTGCTAAACAAGACAGCTCGATTTACAGGGAAATTCAATAACAAAGATTTTAAAAAACTTCAGGTCTGACACCTTTTATAAATGAGAAAGAGCTGTTTGCCGGAACCATTCAATTGAAGTGATTCAAAAAATCTTGCCAAGCCATAGCGGCTGCAGCTTGATACCGAGCGTTTAGCTGATATGCTATTTGCCTTAACGAGTGCCGAACCATTTATTGATATGCTGTAAATTGACTGTGAGATTGATATTCCAGAAATTTATCAGTACTTAAAAACTTCAGTAAAGTTAATTTTACGATCATTGTTAAAAATTTTTGAAACAAGGAAAGACGTTGTCTACATTTAACATGGATGCCATCTCCCCAGAATTTGAACTTACCGATGCTGAATTGCATCTATATAGCCGTCAGATTCTTCTGGATGGCTGGGATATTGACGCTCAAGAACGGTTAAAATTTTCTAATGTCTGCATTATTGGTTGTGGCGGGATTGGCTGTGCACTGGCAGAACTTCTGGCACGTGCAGGTGTGGGGAAAATTACCCTGATCGATCCAGATACCATCGAGATGAGTAATTTACAGCGACAACTGGCATTTATGCCGCAGGATATTGGATTTTATAAGGCAGAAACTCTGGCCAAAAGACTAAGTCAGGTTAATCCGAACGTACAGGTTGAATATGTGAATCAGGCCTTAACGGCTGAGAATGCAGCGCACTTGATTGAACATCAGGATCTGGTGCTGGATGGCTGTGACCAGTTTGCCACACGTTATCTGGTCAATCAGATCTGTGTTGAGCTGAATGTGCCATTATTGAGTGCTTCTGCGATTGGCTTGCAAGGCCAGCTGTTTATGGTCGAAGGGGATTCCGCCTGTTATGCCTGCCTGTTTCCGCCAGAAAATCAGGCCGATGAAAGTCTGCGCTGTGCAGATTCCGGTGTATTGGCGACCACACCGAATGTGATGGCCAGTTTGCAGGCACATCATGCCTTGTTATATCTGGGATTGGGCCAGATGCCACTCAGACAAAAGCTGTTGTTGTGGGATGGTATGAGCTTTAAGCAGCGGATTCTCGCTTTCGAAAAAGATACAGATTGCCCAATCTGTCAGGCAAGATAAGCCTGCAAAGTGAATTTTTTTTGCTACACTGCGTTTAATTAATTTTTCCTAAGACATTATGAAAAACAATATTTGGTTAGATGGAATACGTTCAGTTGCCCGTATGGGGGAAACAGCAGTCGTTGCGGCAAAGGCGGGCTTTAAATATGCCACTGAAAAGCCGAGCAATGCCAAACTCATGCGTGAAACTTTTGAATCCTTAGGTTCAACTTATATCAAGCTGGGTCAGTTTATTGCCAGCACACCGTCGCTGTTTCCACGTGAATATGTTGAAGAATTTCAGGGTTGTCTGGATCAAACTCCACGCTTGCCGTTTAGCTATATCCAGCAAGTATTGGCTTCTGAATTTACAGGACGTAATCTGGATGAAATCTTTGCATCGATTGATAAAACGCCGTTAGCTTCTGCATCTATTGCACAGGTGCATGCGGCCAAACTGGTGTCTGGCGAAGATGTCGTGATTAAAGTACAAAAACCGGGCGTAGAAACCATTTTGTACACTGACTTGAATGTGCTGCATTGGGCAACCAAGTTGCTGGAAAAAGCAGTCCCGAAAGTTAAGTTTGCTTCACTGGCTGACATTGTCGAAGAAATCAAAACCCGTATGGTGCGTGAAGTCGATTTTATCGAAGAAGCACAGAATCTGGATGATTTCGTTAATTACCTGAATATCACCAACAATCAGGCAGCCACTGCACCTAAGGTTTATCATCAATATTCGACCCGTCGTGTGCTCACCATGCAGCGTTTATACGGTGTGCCTTTGACAGATTTTGAAGTGGTCAAAAAAGTATCCAAAGATCCATCTCAAGTACTTATCACTGCGATGAATACCTGGTTTGGTAGCTTGATGATGTGTAACAGCTTCCATGCCGATTTACATGCAGGCAACCTGATGCTGCTCGAAGATGGACGTGTCGGTTTTATTGATTTCGGTATTGTCGGTCAGCTTAAACCTGAGGTATGGACGGCATGTATGGCATTTATGGATTCATTGCAACATACCAATTATGAGCTGATGGCACAAAACATGCTGAAAATGGGCATGACTGCTGTGCAGATTGACACCAAAGTCTTGGCTGCTGATCTGGAACGCTTATTTAGCGGTGTATTGATGGCGGATCCGCAGGAATTATTAACGTCCAATCCTGCTGACCTGAACGATATCATGATGGATATGGTGGCTGTGGGTGAACGTCACGGGATCCGGTTCCCGCGTGACTTTGCCTTGCTATTCAAGCAAATGCTGTATTTCGATCGTTTCATGCGAATTCTGGCGCCGTATACCGATATCTATGCCGATCAGCGTTTGCAAATGGTGCAAAGCATGGATCCGAACCTGCTGTTAAAGCATTAAAACCCTATCTAGACTTGGAAAAATCCCCCTAAATCCCCCTTTTAAAAGGGGGACTTTAAAAGCTCCTCCTTTTGTAAAGGGGCTTGAGAGGGATTTGGTTAGTACTAAATTCTCGAGCAATCCAATGGACGCCATTATTATTGAAGGTTTAAAGGTTGAGACAGTCGTGGGCTGCTTTAACTGGGAGCGTCAAATTATTCAGCCTCTAATGCTGGATTTGACCATTCAAACCGATTTAGAACAGGCATCAAACTCAGATGCACTTGCAGATACGCTGAATTATGCAGAAATTTGTGAGATTTCCAGCAAAGTCATTCAAGACGCCAAGCCTGAATTGATTGAACATGCAGCAAAGTTAGTGCTGAATGCACTTTTTACTACCTTTACAGCAATTGAATCGATTAATATTACGATCCGTAAGCCTGCCATTATCGCGCAAGCCAATTCTGTAGGAATACGTCTTGAACGACACCGAAACGATTTTCGCCCTAGCATTAGCGAGTAATTGTCATCCTCAGCAACATTTTCAAGCTGCACAGCAACGTATTTCTGAATGGGGAGAAGTTCAGTTTTCTCCCATTTATATGATTCCTTGCCGCGATGGCATCGGCGCAGATTACTGGAATGCAGCGTGTTTATTGCGAAGTTCGGTGTCTAGTGAAGGCCTGATTGAGCTGCTCAAACAGCTGGAACAGGCATCAGGGCGAGTACGTCCATCTCATCAGATTACTTTGGATGTTGATTTGATTGCCTGGGGATTAGATCTTCAACATATGCAGTTTAATGAAAAAAAGTTGCCCTTGGCTCTGGATGTGAAAGTGCCTATGTTTGATATCTGGCATGATGCCATGTTCGAACATGGATCACATAGCTTCCCAACAGTTGAACAGCTGATTTAAATCAAATCACCTAATTTTTTGCTAATACATTTTATCCAGTAAGAATAATTAACCCGCCTGATCAAGCCAGATCAGGCTTTTTTATGCTTCAGTTTTTTGTTTTAGATGAAAAGAAAAATTCAGATAAGATGGCTCAGGCGGAGTTTAGGAATCCTTTAAAAATGAAAATATTAGAAATCTTGGTTTCGGTGATTTTAATTCTTGGGATTCTTTATGTCATCCAATGGGGGGTTCATAGTTTTCCAACAGGCAATTAATGTTTGATTGATTTAAGGCTCTGGAATTTATTTTAAGTTCGATAAAAATCCTCAAAGCAGTAAAAATGCCTCATCGCTCTTTCACTTTTTCTTGTTATAAAAAATGATCAGCAATACGATAATGATCGCCAAGATGGCAAGAATGATCGTAGTTTCCATAACAATACCTCTCAGACATAGATCTTAGGTTTTAAACATCTAAATTAAAACCGAACATATATTAATTAAACTCAAGTTTTGTTAGAGCCGCTAATTCTTTGAAAAAAATATTTTTCAGTGATGTTAATAGAAGAACGGCTCAATCCTATTCTGTGTCTAACTAATAAATAAATATTTAGGCAACAGACACATTAAATAATGATCCGATCCACGCACTGAATAACATGGCGATAATTCCCCAGAGCATCACCCGAACTGCACCTCTCCACACACTTACTCCACCGGCATAGCTCGCCAGTGCACCCATCATCCCCAAACTTAAAACACCAATCAGCATGACGCCTTTATCCAGATAGTGTTCCGGTAAAATCATGATTGAAATTAAAGGAAATAATGAACCTACCGTAAATGCCATGGCGGAAGAAAATGCAGCGAGAAAGGGTTGGGCAGAGGTATGTGCTGAAATACCAATTTCATCCCGGGCATGGGCATCCAAGGCATTATGATCGGTCAGCTGTTCAGCGACCTGTTGTGCCAAAGCGGGTTCCAGACCTCGTTGTATATAAATCGTTTTGAGTTCATTTAACTCATGCGTGGGATGGCGCTGAAGTTCGCGCTCTTCCATGAGTAGATCATTGGTTTCAATATCTTGCTGGGATTTAACCGAAATATATTCACCAGCTGCCATCGAGGCAGCGCCAGAGATTAAGCCGGCAACACAGGTCACCAATAAAATTTCTGTGGATGCTCCACTGGCTGCGATACCCACCACCAGACTGGTGACCGAAATAATCCCGTCATTTGCCCCCAGTACAGCTGCACGAAGCCAGCCCGCACGTTCGATATAATGTTTTTCAAGATGGTATGAATGGCGCACAATGAAGCCCCTTTTTTATTATCATCATGATTATATTAAATTTAAGTCATGTATAGATAGTAGGATTGAATCGATCTGAAAATTATCTTGAATGATCAGCTCATCGTGCGCTTGGCTGAGCATTTTATCAATCTAAGATAAAATCGAAATGAGATTCATAATTTCAAGAAATCAGACGCACTTGATACATAATTGATTTGCAAATGGTAAAAATGACTCAAGCAAATCAAACATATCGAACAAAATAATAGCTGAGTGAGCCGGTTTAAAAAGAGAATTATCATGAAAGAAAAACATGAAAGCCATAAATGCTTGGTATGCGGCAAGCACTTTCTTCTGAAAAATCTCACTCCGATGGGAACAGTCAGAAAAGTCATTACTGAAGAGATTGCCAGGGATATTCCAGGCTGGACACCGCAAGATTATATTTGCCAGGCAGATTTAACCCAGTACCGCATACAGTATGTACATTCATTATTAAGTTCGGAAAAGGGGGAAGTGACTGATCTTGAGTTTGAAGTGATTCATAGCATGCATCAGCATGAACTGATCACCAAAAATGTGGAAACGAGCTTAGAGCAAAAGTGGACCTTGGGAGAAAGGCTCGCCGATAAAATTGCAACTTTTGGTGGAAGCTGGACCTTTTTGATTTGTTTTGCAATCTTCTTGGGCCTGTGGATTACGATAAATACTGTGGTGATGGTGACACGACCTACTGATCCTTATCCATTTATTCTGTTGAATTTAATCCTGTCCTGTCTTGCGGCGATTCAGGCACCTATTATTATGATGAGCCAGAACAGACAGGAAGCAAAAGACCGCTTACGTTCGCAAAATGATTATCAGATCAATTTAAAAGCCGAGCTGGAAATCCAACACTTGCATGAAAAATTAGATCATCTGCTGCTACATCAATGGGAACGGTTGGCGCAAATTCAGGAAATCCAGCTGGACCTGCTTTCTGAAATGAGCAAAAAAGATTAAAGGAAGCTGTGGGGAATCTCTATTATTTTATAGAACTTATAAGCAATAAGATAACGATATCCCTTGAGCTGATAGATACCAGTGAGGATTTCAGATGTATTAAAAAGCCCACAAATGAGTGGGCTAAAATTAAAATAGTGGGATTTAAATAAAATAACTGGTTTTGGTCATCAACTTGGAAATGCCTGTCATGGCGATCTTAACTGGAACGGGTAGATCTACACCGCCAGCATTTAACGCTGTATCCCGATGATGCAGTTCATCTTCATTCATCTGTTCTAGAATACGACGAGAACGTTCATCCTGCGGTGGCAACTGGCTAAGATGATGCTGTAAATGCATGCTGACCTGACGTTCTGTTTCAGCCACAAAACCCAGACTGTATTTATCGCCTGCGATTCCGGCAATTGCACCCATACCGAAGGAAAGACCGTACCAGACCGGATTGAGCAGACTGGTATGGCTATCCAGTTCTTTTAAGCGGTTTTCACACCAAGCCAGATGATCCTGTTCTTCAATCGCTGCCTGTTCCATTTCGCGACGTACATTCGGGAGTTTCGCCGTCATCGCCTGACCATGGTACAGCGCCTGTGCGCAAACCTCACCACTATGATTGACCCGCATTAAACCTGCCACATGACGTGCATCACTGACGGTTAACTGTGTTTCTACCGGTTGGGCCGGATTTTCACGTTGGGCCGAAGTCGTGCCCGGGACTAGACTGCGTAATGCCTGGTCAAAAGAGTGAATCAGTTTATCGAGACCTGTATATTGACGCATGAATTAATCCTCCAAGGGCGCTTTTGCAGTTTTGATCATTGGTTTCAGCCGGTAAAGTAGCCAGAGAGTAAACAGACCGCTTAATACTGCGGTAATACAAAAAAGTATTTTAAGATCAAGCTCTAAAACACTTAAAATAATAATCGAGAATATAGCAGAAGATACCATGAAAACGGCATTCAGAATGTTATTTGCTGCAACCACACGCGCACGATGTGAGCGGGGAGAATGCGCCTGCATCATGGCATACAGCGGTACAATATAAAAACCGCCGCTAATTCCAAGTAAGGTGACGGCCAGCATCACATGATAATAGCTCCAGCCTTGCTGAAAGACATCTGCCAAGCCGATTAATGCACCTGTACGCTCCGGAACAAAGGCCAGACTCGCGGCCAGATACAGGGCAAAGATCACCAGACCGATCGCGCCAAAAGGCACCATCTTGATATTGACCTGGCTGCCACCAATTTTACGGCATAAGTATGAACCCAGACCAATTCCGACAGAAAAAAAGGTTAAGAGCAGACTGGCGACATTTTCAGATGCATGCAGATTTTGTAATGTCAGCTGAGGAATCTGGGTCAGATAGGTTGCACCATAAAACCAGTACCATGAGTTGCCCAGTAAAATGGTAAAAATCAGAGGTAAGCTTTTGGCATATTTCAAGGTCTGCAAGCTGGTGCGGAAGAAATTCCAGTCAACTTGCAGCTCAGGCGCGGGAATACTTTGTTTCAGGATATAGCGACTGGATATATAACCAATCAAGGCGATGCTGATGACGGTTAAACTGATCCAGATCAGGTTGCCGGCGGAAGCTGCAATGACTGCACCGCCCAGAATCATACCGAATAGGATTGCCAGAGAAGTTCCGGACTGAAACAGGGCATTGCCGGACATCAGTTCATTCGGTTTCAGGA
This sequence comes from Acinetobacter sp. CIP 64.7, assembly GCF_000369745.1. Taxonomy (GTDB): domain Bacteria; phylum Pseudomonadota; class Gammaproteobacteria; order Pseudomonadales; family Moraxellaceae; genus Acinetobacter; species Acinetobacter fasciculus. Next base: position 147,369 of record NZ_KB850179.1, read on the forward strand.
CTTCAGGTAAAATCGCATATTTGATCGGGCCAAAGAAAGTGGAATGGGTGCCCATCAGGAACAGGGCAAATAACAGAATCCATAAATTGCCCATGAGGAAACCGACAGTTCCCAGCAACATAATGGCAATTTCCAGAAGCTTGAGATAGCGAATCAGCTGTGAACGTTCGTATTTGTCGGCAATCTGACCGGCCGTGGCTGAAAAAATAAAATAGGGCAAGATAAACAGTAAAGCCGCCAGATTATTTAAAGTGCTGATGCTGGCCGATTGCTGTTGAATCCAGCCATAAGTAATGACCAGCAGTAACGCCTGTTTAAATACATTATCGTTTAATGCACCAAAAAACTGCGTCAGAAACATCGGTAAAAAGCGCCGAGAAGCTAACAAATGTTCATTTTTGTTCATATAGGCCGTGCTACATTAAGTTTTATTAAGAAATGTCAGTTATGCGTAAACATTGAGAAAAATCATGTAAGATACTTTCAGCCATGTAAAGGTAAAAACCAATTAATTAAGCTCCTTAGCTTATATTTTTCGGTCAAATAATCAATTAAAGAATGTATTCGTTTAGAGTTTGCTATGCCTGCAAAGAAAAATTTTAAAAAAACGATGCTAAATCGCAGTATGGGGCCTCTCATACCACAGCATAGTGGTATGCAGCTGTGTATGAGCATCTTTTTTATGATGTTATCCTATCAGAGCATGGCACAAACCGAACAGCCCGAAACACCTGTGGCCATTTCTCAGGCAGAAATGGTGGACGAGCTATCCAAAGAAGCGATTCGTCAGGGAGTGGCCACGTCCGAAACGGAAGCGGAAGAAAAAATCGAAGAAGCCTTGGAGCCTGAAGTTCCAGTGGACAGCATGTTGATGCTGGAACAACAGCAAAATGCAGGATCTGGTCTGGGTGAATTTACGCCGATCGAGTTTGATGATCTGGAAGATCTGCTAGTACAGACTATTGATCAGAACATGGCGAATGAAATTTACCAGGTAGCCGAGCAAGCCAAACAGGAAGCACAAAACTATCGCAATACTCAGACCAGCGAAACGGTGGTGGCCGATATCAGCCAGCAAGAACTGCTGGAAATCAATCAGGCGCCGGTTAATGTCGATCAGTTGATGCAATCGATTCAGGCTGACAGCCAGATTATTGTACAAAATAATGAAGCCGGATTGACCTTGCCAGAAGTGCCAGGTCAGCTTGTCGCTGAGGATGATAAACGTCCGAATCTGTTCAAACGGCTATTTTATAAAATCCGTCCTCCACGACAGATCATGACCGCAAGAGTTCCTCGCATTAGTGCAGATGTGGTGATCATAAATGGGCAAGGTGTTGCACAAAGCAACGGTATGCTGAATCGTAAAGATGTACCTGAAGGCCATCTGAATTTAAGAAATAATGTCAAAGCTAAATTATCCAGTTTTACCCAAGAGTCTTTTGGCGACTTTAATTCAGCTTTGCCACAATTACGCACCTTATCCAGACAGGCAGCGCAGGCAGTGGGCTATTATAATGCCCAGTTCAGGTTTGAAAAAATCTCTGACAGTCGGGTCCGGGTTTTTGTGACCCCAAATGAACCTGTCCTGATCAGCACTCAAAATATTGAATTTACTGGAGAAGGCGCCGAACAGCCACAATTCCAGGTCATCAGTCTTTTGCCTGAACAGGAAGAAGGCGATATTTTCAATCATGGCAATTATGAAAAGACCAAAGAACGAATCAATAATGCAGCCAATAACAACGGTTATTTTGATTCATTCTGGCGTCTGCATGATGTGAAGATTGCCCAGCCACAGAATACCGCTGATGTGAATCTGCGTTTTGAAACGGGTGACCGTTATAAATTAGGCAATGTCGATTTTAGAATGAGCGATCCTGAAAAGGAATTCCCGCTGGACCGAGACGTACTGGAAAGTCTGGTCACCTGGACAGATGGTGCAGATTATACCTTCTGGCGGGTCAATAGCCTGGCCAACAACCTGACCAACTCACGCTATTTCAACTATACCCTGGTGGATGCGATTCGCCCCGATCCGCTTGATAAAGAGCTGGAACTGGCACCCGATATTCAAAGCCTGATTGAAGAACAGCAACGGGCTGAAGATCAGGTTGCGACGACGCCACCGGCTCGCTCGGTATCCTCTTCTGAGGAAGTGACCCAGAATGTTGTGGACGAAGACCAGTTTGCCGGTAGTCGCGATCAGGAAAGTGCAAATTTAAGAACTTTGCGGGTTGAGCAGCAAACCAAAGAGAATGAACAGGATCGTTTAAAAGTACAGGCACGGGAAGAGAAAAAGATTCCAGTGATTGTGACTTTAAATGCAGACCGTTTAAACAGTGCTGAAGTGGGTCTGGGTTATGGCACAGATACCGATATCCGTTTACGTGGTCAATATCGTCGTGCCATTGTGAACAAGCGTGGACATTCGTTTGATGCCAACATGGAGCTATCAGGTATCCGCCAATCCATTGATGGACGTTATAACATTCCCTATCACCATCCGCTGAATGACTATGTCAGTATTGTGGGGGGGTATGAGCGTGAAGAGCGTGAAGGTGTCGCACAGGGTGAAGGCCTGTTGATTGAATCGGCAGTCTTAGGTGCAGACCGGATTATCAAAAATCCACGTGGTAGCTGGCAACGGACTTTCGGCGCACGTTATCGTCTGGATCGCTTGAAGCAGGATGGTTCTGTCGACTTTAACCAGATTCCTGAAGCTTTTCGCTTTAATACCGAAGATGAACAGCAATCGCTATTAGTCGGTTATGAAGTGTCACGTACCGATAGCAATCGTCGGGTCAACCCAACCAAGGGTTTCAAACAGACTTATAAAATTGAGCTGGGCAGCGAGGCTTTATTGTCTGATGCGGATATGGCCATTGTGAATGCAGGCTGGCGTTTTATCTATTCACTGGGTGAAAATGCAGATCATCAGTTTGTGGGGCGTGCCGATGCAGGCTATATTTTCACTGAAAATTTTGCCAAGGTACCGTATAACCTGAGATATTTCACTGGTGGTGACCAGAGTATCCGTGGTTTTGACTACAAGAGCCTTTCTCCTGAAATTGAGGGCTTTAAAGTAGGTGGTCAGGCTTTGGGCGTGGCTTCATTAGAATATAATTATCAGTTCAAGGAAGGTTGGCGTGCTGCGGTATTTGCAGATGCCGGAAATGCCTATAATAAAGAATTCAATAATCCGACCGAATATGGCGCGGGTGTGGGTGTACGTTGGGCTTCACCGATTGGGCCTATACGTATAGATGTAGCGACTGGACTGTCTGATGACAATTATCCGATTCGTTTACATTTCTTTATTGGGTCACAGTTATAAAACATCATTTTAAAAAATAGTTATTTGAGTAGATCATGGTCGAGAACCAACCACAGCCAGAACAAGAACCACAAGATAGCGTTGTGCCGAAAAAGCGCCGTATATTCAGAAGTATCCTATTGTCGGTGCTTTTTTCGCTGATTTTTCTGCTGTCTGTGCTGGCTTTACTATTTTCGACCAATCAGGGCAGTAAATTCCTGCTGGATCAGGTGCTGGAACGCCAGAAAATTATTCAATATGAATATGAGGGCGGTAATTTATGGCGCGGGATTATTCTTAAAAATGTGCTGGTCAGCCTGAAACCAGTCGATGTCAAAATTGATCGTGCTGATGTTAAGCTGGGCTGGCGCGCGATTGTCAAAAAAGAAATTCATCTGACTGAAGCCGATGTCCTCAATCTGCAAATTATTAACAAGCAACCATCAACGGGCGAACCGTTCAAGTTTAATGCTATCCGTTTGCCTTTTATCTTGCGCGTTGATCATTTACTGCTGGATCATTTGGTCATTAAAACCCAGACCAATGCAGTTGATTTCTATAATATTGAATTAAATGAGGCGCTCTGGTCCGGCACCGAATTAAATTTTGAAGATTCCCGGATGGATATGGGCTATCTATCGGTACGTGAAGCCACGGGTAAAATGCAGTTTGAAGGCAAATATCCGCTAGATGCCACGGGCATCGTCAATCTGCCTTCTTTAAGAGACAGCCTGAATATTCATGATATTCAGGTGCGGGCACGCGGAACACTGGACACGATTCAGGCTGGCGTAGCAACCAATACGCCTGATTTATTAACCGGTTGGGTTATCGTACATCCGATGCGTCCTCAGGTACCGATGCGCGGCGAGTTAAAGTTCAAAGATTACCACTGGCCTATTCTGGCCGAACAGAAACTGTTTACCAAAGACGGTATTGCCGAGTTTAATGGCGATATCAAGCGTCTGGACCTGAACGTCCAGACTGACCTGATTGGGGAAAATATTCCGCAAGGCCAATATAGTGCGGTGATGTATACCGATCTGGTCAATCAGCTGAATATTACCGATCTGAATGGTCAGTTGATGAAAGGTACAGTTAGCCTTGCCGGGACAGTAGGCTGGAAAGACCGGGTCAGCTGGGATCTGGCTGGGCGTTTGAACGGGATTGATCCCAAGCACGAGCGCATTCCGCAAGTCGTACAAGATTTCTTGCCGCCAAGTCTGGATGCGAATATTGCTTCTGCGGGTAACCTGGAAAATGGCTTGCACCTTACCGGACTGGTTGATTTCGACCGTTATGAAAGCTGGAATCTGAAGCTGGATCAAAACCCAGCCAAAGGCAATAAAGTACAACCGATGCTGTTAGATGTTGCCTGGAAAAATATTGATCGCGCCGTACCTTATGTGGGCTGGCTCAGCAGTCAGTCTGGCGATGTCAAATTGGCATTGGTCGAAGGTCAGCAGAATATTCATGTGGCGACTAAAGTCGAGCAGCATGAAGAAGGACTTCTACCTGCAGGCATGTACCAAGCCAAGCTCAATCTGAACAAAAATATCCTGAATGTCCCGAGCTTTAATTACAGCGCCAATGCAGCAGGCAGCTTAAGCGGCAATGCACGGATTGAACTGCCACAGGAAAAACGCCAGTTAAAATGGGCCGCAGTATTAAATGCCAAAAATTTGAATACCCAAAGTATTGCGGCAGCTTCACCGGTAGATCGTTTGAATGGCCAGGTTAAAGCCAATGGTTATGCGCAACCGAATCAGCAGATTATCAAACTGAACAGTGTTGACCTGACCGGACGACTGGCAGAGCAAAATGAAACCGTACGTCTGACCGGTAACAGTACTATTGCCTTGTTATTCCATAATGAAAAAGCGGGCGGTGTTTTTAAAGGTTATGCGGTCAATTATGATGGTGCTTTAAATTCTAGCCAGCTTAAAGCCAGTCAGGGTATGCTGAAACTGCGCGTTTCAGGCACCTCGGAAATGTTGAAGATAAATGAATTCCGACATGATGGTGTGGCTGGCAAGATTAATGCCAGCGGTCTGGTCAATCTGGCGAATGGGATTGGCTGGGATATCAATGCATCTTTAATCCGTTTTAAGCCGCAATATTTTAATGCCAAACTGAAAGGCGAATTGTCAGGCAATGTGCAAACCCAAGGGGTGTGGTCAGATGCCTTAAAACGCATTCAGATTCAACGCTTAAATCTGGCCGGTATGCTGAATAACAAACCGATACGTGGCACGGGTAATTTATCGGTCATCATTAATTCGAACCAGCGCGGTTTTGTACCACAGCAGTTTGAAGCCAATAACCTGTTCCTGTCTTATGCCAGCAACCAGATTCAGGCGACCGGTAATGCACAAAATCTCCAACTGAAAGTCAATGCGCCGGCTCTGTTTGAATTGTATCCAGGCTTAAGAGGTCGTGCGCAGGGCTATATCAATATGCAGGCACAGCCACGATTGCAGGCTTCAGCCAACCTGTCTATCGACAATTTTGCCTTTAAAAACCTGTTTAGCGTGCAGAAAGTTCGTGTTCGTGGACAGTTGCCAACATCGCAAAGCACACCAACTTTATTGACCGCAACTATGGATCGCCTGCGTAGTGGTTCACGCGAGATTGTACGCGGTGAGATATCATTGGCCGGTACCCGTGCTGCGCACATTCTCAAAGTGCAGGCAGAAAACCGCCTGTCCGAATTCTTTGTGCAGCTTGCCGGCGGTTTTAATGCCCAGAATAACTGGCTGGGTCAAATTCAAAGAGGTGATTTCGACTCTTTACGTGCCCGTCTGGTACAGCGTCAGAATGCAGCCGTGATTTATAACAGTGCTCAATCGGATCTGTTCATCGGTGCTCATTGCTGGATGAGTCAGCAAAGCCAGCTATGTTTTGATCAGCCGATTCGGGTTAATAAAACCCGTGGCAGTGCCTCTTTTGTTACCCAAAACCTTGATCTGGAAGATTTCAGTGCATTCCTGCCTGATGGATTGGCGTTGACGGGTAAAGTCAATGGTTATGCCAAGGCTGCTTGGGCACAAGGCGCCAAACCTAAAATCGACGCGCGTCTGGTGACGCGTAATGGTGTGGTGGGCTTATCTTCCGAAGATCCAGATTATTTGGGTTCTACACTGAAATATGATGAAGTCGGTCTGGTGGCAAAAAGCGTGGCAGATGGCTTGCAACTTCGGCTGGACGTTAAAACCCCGGATATCGGAACCGGCTATGCCAATGTCATCATTGATCCATACCGTGACAGTAAACCGATGCGTGGCGAAATTGCCTTTAACCAGGTACGGCTCAAAATCTTTAAGCCATTTATTCAGGACATCCGTAATCTGGACGGGATTTTATCTTATGCCGGAAAAATTAGCGGAACTTTAACGGATCCTTTGCTTGAAGGTGAGGTTCGTGTCAAAGATGCTTCAATCAGCATGATCTCCCTACCGGTGAATTTGACCAATGTACAGCTCTATTCATCCATACGTCAGAATTCGGCTAGCATCAATGGCGCATTTAACAGTGGCCGTGGTGTGGGCAAATTAACCGGTTCTGTGGAATGGAAAGGTGATCCGCGGGTGCAGTTAAAACTGCAAGGGGACAATCTGCTGATTCGTCAGGCCCCATTAATTACCGCTGTAGTGACACCTGATTTGACTTTGGACATGTATCCATTTAATAAAAAACTGAGTCTGAGTGGCACAATCGATGTACCGCGGGCATTGATTTCAATGCCTGAAGCCTCAGAACCTGTAGTTGGTTTATCTTCAGATGTACGTGTCGTGCGTGAAGGTGATGATCAGCTGGCGATCTTGAAGTCTGCACGTCCTTGGGATATCCGGGCAGATGTTGCCGTTTCTTTAGGGAATCAGGTGATTTTCCAGGGCTTTGACAGTCGTATTCCACTCTTGGGTCGAGTCAATCTGTCACAGCGTGGTCTGGAAACCGCAATGCGTGCCAATGGTGCAATCGGGGTATCACAGCGGGTGAAAATCGAAGCCTATGGTCAAAGTCTGGACCTGAATCGTGCTATCGCACGTTTTAATGGTGAACTTACCAATCCGACACTGGACATTGATGCCAATAAATCGGTTCAGGGTAGTACAGTTGGAGTGCGCGTAACAGGGACTGCATCGAGTCCAAGTATTCAGATTTATAATGATGCAGGCCTGTCAGAACAGGAAGCCTTGAATGCCTTGATTACCGGCCGTGTCAATGAAGGTGTATCTGGTTTAAGCCAGGCTGAAGGATTTAGATCCGATGTGAATAATACGATCGCTGCTGCGGGGATTAGTCTGGGCTTGGGTGGCACCCGCGCACTGACCAACCAGATCGGGCGCAGTTTTGGCTTAACTGGTCTAGCTCTGGATGCCCAAGGTACAGGAGATGATACCCAGGTTTCTGTGACTGGTTATATTACGCCTGATTTATATCTGCGCTATGGGGTCGGGGTATTCACACCAGTGAATAAGCTGACTTTACGTTATCAGGTAAATCAGCGCTTGTATCTGGAAGCGAGTCAGTCTCTAGAACGTGCGATTGACTTGTTCTATAATTGGCGCTTCTAATTTAAGCAATAAAAAAGCCCTAAAATTTTAGGGCTCTTTTATTAGGAGACAGGACAAAGATTTTATTAGCTATAAAGTAGATTGATGTCATAGTCAGCAGAAGCATTGATCTCTAAATTCAATCTCTATACATATATGACAATAGAGTTACGAGTAGAGAAAGAATTTAGGATGAGACTTCAGGGTGAAGAAAACTGATCATCGTATAATTCAGCTATCACATATAGAAAATCAATTAAAATATGCAATAACAGACTGAAAATCAATAAACCCATAATAAAAATAGGTGTATATTGAAAATACGATTTCACGCATAAGAGCATCTTCGCATGTCGACTAAATTTATCATCCGTTTTGCTGCGATTCTATTTTCTGTACTTATTTTGACTGCATTAGCCATTCAATTTTTCTTTAAATCGGATGTAACCGTAGTTCTATGGATTTTCGCTGTACCTTTCATTTTGGGCATTCCAATTTTGGCTTCTGTTGTATTGACCACCAATGATGAACTTGATATTCATAGCGTTAATTAGGCTTGAACCTTAAACTGGCGCATTTAAAGTGCATCTGATCTTTACTGATAGAGCAGCCGACATTTGCACTTTGTTCAATAAAATAGACCTTATTTTAAAGCAATGCAGGTCAGTTAAGCATGCATCAGAAAATGTAGTAAAAATGAGTGTATGTTTACGCTCATTTTTTATCAGCTTACTCCAGAATTTAGATTTAACTCTCAAATCATCATAATTTACATAAACTCTAAGAAATAAGGGAATATTCTTATCATTATTCATTCAAAATAGGTCTTCATCATAAAACTCATTATTTTAGAGAAAACAGAATGCCTAAAAATAATTATCTACCAGCTCTAGAACAAGTTTATGACTTTTTAAAGGAACGACCAGGTTTTAAGGATAAAAGTGAATTTGATAAAGCGGTAGAATATTTTAGAACTCTACATGAAAGTGATCCTCTGGATTTCAGAGTTCAAGCACCGAATACTGTCGCTGGAAAATTTGGTGCTAAAGAGTCTATAAATTTAGGGTCTATGCCAGAATTCAGTAATAAGGAAAATTTCCTTAACTGGATAGATACGCAAATTAACCACTAGTTGAAAGACTTTAAGCAAACACATCATCCGGCAGGTTTTCATTTATTATTCATACATTCATTAACATGTAGTACAGAAAACAATCGAAACTGAGTTGGAAAACTACAAATTTGAATGATAACTTTGTATTCAAATCTTCCCAGTAAAGAGGTGAGCAATGAAGTTGTTGACTTTGGTTGGTATGGGAGTAGCAGCGAGTTATTGTTATAAAACTATGAAAAATGGCAAGCTTGCTCTTTCAAAACCTGACTTTGATGAAAGTGTAAAACGATTTGTACTGCAAGAATTTGCAGCTTAGTTCTTCACGATATATTTTCCAAAAAGGCTCATCGGATGATGGGCTTTTTTATTTTCTAAAAAATTATAATTTTAATATTCAGATTAAAAGCAGTTTAATTATAGCCACCATGTTATAAACCTACCTCGTGATCTATTTTAAATAATTAAATGAGAGCTAATGGATGATGAAGATGGAAATGAATGGTGCGAGCTTATATATTCTGAAGCCTTGAGAATATATAAACCAACAAAATACAACACAGTCAACAAACTGAGATTCTTTGCGCTGATTTTAGAATTATTCGCAGAAATGCAGCATGAGGATGTAATAATTCAAGTAAAGGCTGTGAATGTGAAACTTAAATTGAGATCTAAAAATTACATTTTTTGGGTGTTTGAAATGCCTAATTTTCAGGATAAGACGTTATTTTTAACTTATATGTCTAGCAAATTAAGTCAGCTATAAGGTGTCGTTGAAGGTTAAAATCGTCAATTACTTCAACAAGTATAGTTATTTTTTATAAAACTATAGTTTTTTTATATGTTAATGGGGTATTTATATATTTTTATCAATATCTTGCGTATTTTCTAGTCGTTGCTCACTTTGACAACATACCTGAATCAGCGCAAAAGTGATAAAGGGGAAGGCCCATCGAAAGATGGGCTTTTTTAATATGTATAGCTTATTGAACGAAAAGTAACTTAAAGCAAATGTAAGAAAACAGTTTATTAATACTCCCTATACTTTATTGATAAATTCACAGTGCTATAGTCATTTTGCGAAAACAAGAAGACGCAAATAATACGAAGAAAATGACTACAGCACTAGCCCGCTTATTTGAAAGAGTAAGCGGGCTTTTTAATTGAAAAATTAATGTAATATTATGCTAATGTATAAATTATAAGTTTATATATAATTCATGAATAGATTCTATCGCTGTAGTTTCTTTCCAATTTCAGCCTCCTTCCCTAAGGAGGCATTTTTTTGTCGATAGAAAAGTAATGTTCCAATGACTATTGTGTTTATTCAGTTACACAAATGATCATCGTTGACTCTTGAATGAATCTTTCAAATATTTGAGCATGATATTTTATTGGTTAAATAAGTGATGGATCGCCATGATAAATGAAGAAAAGCCTTTGAACTTTGACGACGATAGTGAGCCTCAAGATTTCGAAGATGAAGAATTTATCGATGATAAGAAAGAGGATGAAATGTACAATGCTATTACCAAAGATGGTTCTAGTGTTGATCCTGCGGATGATGGGACGCGTCATATTCGCCCTGAAGACGGTGATCCTATAGAAATTGAAGAGTAATAAAAAGCCCAATTCAATATTGGGCTTTTTATCGTCTGGTGGATGAGAATGAAAATACAATATTTCCCATTTAGAATTGAGCGGATTGATCAAAATCCCCATCTAGAAAATTTAAATAGTCATTGAAATGATTTTTTTCACTTAATAAAAAAGCCCCCATGAATGAGAGCTTTTATGTCAACTCAATCTAGCAGAATAGTCTAAGCTAATATTTGAAATGACATCCAATTAATCTTTAAAAGTATCATTTAACGCAGTTTGAACCGCTTCAACCCGTGCCTTGCAAGCTTTATAGGCGGTCATGGATTCTTCCACGATTTTCATCAAGTTATCAATATCCGGTTCTTGCTGAGATTCGAGCAATTCCGCATTCTTTTTCAAGATGTCATAGCCTTGTTGGAAGCTCAAAGTATCATGATTCATGAGGAAGTACCTGTATAAGTTGTGCTGAAAAAATGCCGTCATGTAATTCGACTTCAACCAGATCGCTGGACTGAATCTGTTGAATAGAGGCAACCACATGTTCTTGCTGGCGCACGATGGCATAACCCTTGGATAAAACATGTTTAGGATTTTGTAGTAGCGTTTCCCGCATCAGGGCATCAAGCTGCTGATTAATCAGCTGGGTATGCTGCTGGGCCAGACTGGTAGTATTGGCCTTGATCTGTTGCAGACGTTGCAGCGCATCCATAATCTGGTTGTTGGCCAGACTTTGAATCAGTTTCAAAAATTGATCATTCTGATTTTGATAAGCTTGAATCTGTTGCTGGGATAAACGCTGAATGCGCTGTAGATAATTCAGGACATCCTGGGTTAGTTCAAAGATATGATTGCGGATTCCTGCAATGACTTTACTCGGAGTATCAAAGGAGCGATGCGCAATCTCATCCAGAATGGTACGGTCTTTTTCATGCCCGATGCCGACCCATACCGGCACCGAACGCTTGCAAAGCAGGGCAGCCAGATCATAATCATTCAAATAAGCCAGATCATTGACTGCGCCACCCCCTCGTATAATCACAATCAGATCCGGGGCAGTGTTATAGGTCTGAGCCCATTGTTTGAGCGCTTGTGCCAGACTGTACATAATACTTTGCGGGGCGGTATTTCCCTGAAAAGTCGCACTGTGATAGACAAACTCACACACCTGCGCACGCTGTAGTGCATCGGCATCTTTTTTGAAATCTCCCAGGCCTGCTGCATTTTCGGGAGCAATCACCAGAATCCGGTTCAGGTCAAAAGGGCTGGGCAAGTTTTTATTGCGTTGAATCAGTCCTTCAGTTGTCAAGCGCTCAACAATCTGCTGATAACGCCGGGCAATATCTCCCAGGGTATAGCCTGAATCAATTTCAACGATATTTAAAGAAAAACCATACTGCGGATCGAAATTAGCTTTCACTTTAATCAGCACTTTCAAATCACGACTCAGCTCAATCCCGCTTTCACGTTCAAACTGCGTGACAATTTTCTGGGCACTAAATTTCCAGATGGTTGCTCGGCAACTGGCAATGACCTGATCACTATCGACTTCTTTTTCTGCCAGCTCCAGATAATAATGGCCAGCTTTAATACTTAGATTACGAATCTCGGCTTTGACCCATACTGGTGTATCGAAAGTGAGTTTGACCACTTCCTGAACCGTAGCAAGATATTCCTTGAGGGAGAGTTGAGGATCGTCTGTCATGCCAATAGAAAGTTTAAAATTCAATCAAATATTAAATCAATCCAGCACAGATCACAAATCTAAAAGTGAAGTCATATTTGATTGATGTAATGACAATGCAATGCTATTGAGGTGCATAATTACTTGGTTCAGACTATTCATCCGGAATTTTCGTATTTTGTAGAGGTTCTTCTCTTCTGTTTTTCTTGTTCATTGAAAGAAGTTATAGCGTTGAAGTCCTTAATTTACAAAGGTCTTATTTCCATTTTTTAATGAAAAAGTACGGTTAAAAATGTACACAGACTTGTCTCTGGCAAGGACAAGGAAATATGCTAAATTGGTGAAGAATTATTGAAGAAGAATAGGCTCTCATGAAAAAAACAATGTTGTTCGGTTTGCTGGCTTTCGCTCTAAGCGCATGTACCACCACGCCGCAATCTGAGACGGAAGCTCCTAAAATAGGTTCAGCGAATCCTGCAAGCGCTTATTGTGTCAATCAGGGTGGCAAGCTTGAGATTCGTACTGAAAGCAATGGTCAGGTCGGATATTGCCATTTAAAGAATGGTCAGGTGGTCGAGGAGTGGGAATTACTGCACATGAATCAACCTAAATGTATTGCTGATCAGGCAGCGGCATTGGTGGGTCAGTCCAATTTGACTGAAGCGCAAATCAAGCAGAAAACCAAGGCACAAATTGTACGTATGGTTGAGCCGGGTCAAGCGGTGACGATGGATTATCGTGAAGAACGAGTGACTGTAACGGTGGATCCTACAAGCAAAAAGATTATCCAGGCTTCATGTGGTTAATTACACAAAATGAAAAAGCCCATTAGTGGGCTTTTTTAATTCCATACAACTGGCATTTTGAAATGACAAATCTTCCCCGATCTTTTATATTGCCCCTCGGAAGGAGAAATTCATGAAAAAGTTATTGGCTTTATCGTTTATGCTGGCGCTGGCCGGTTGTGCCGAGAAGAAACCCTTAACCCCTGAAGAGCAGTGGCAAGGTTATTGTCGAAGCGTCGGTAATGCGGCGCGTACCATTATGCTGGATCGTCAGAATGCGATTGAGAAAGAAAAAGCAATCGAGCATGCTAACAAGATCGATGATGAAACCACCAAAGGTTTTATCCTGAATATTATTGATGAAGTCTATGCGATTCCAGCCGAAGAGATTAAGGTAGATGTAAAAGCAGCCCGTGAAAAAGTCCGCGCTGAATTTACTGCAAAGTGTATTGCGACACCGCATGATGAATTACCAGATTACAAACCGTTCTAAAGGACGGTTTTTTTATATCTGGATAAAATTTCCAACTAATATTTCCCATTAAATGTATTTAAACATACGCATCTTCAAAAGACTGAAAAAAAGAAATAGCCTAAGCAAAATGTACACTTTGTGACAATTTTTAAATCTAAAATATAGAAATACTTATCTTTATATTGAATAATGAATTTAACTCCAATTAACCAAGGAGTAGCACAATATGGAAGTCGTAAGATATTTGCATCATTCTGATCTACTGCTGGAAGATGAAGAAGGTGTGGTCATTATTGGCGGCAGTCGCTATGTACTCAGCGTTGGTGACAAAGTCGTTTTAAAGAAGATGCTAGAACAAGATAAAAAGCTTTATCAGATTGATATTTCCTTTGCCAGCAATAATCACAGTAGCACCTATGAAGATGAATGCGTGGTGAAATTCCAAGGCTGCCGAGACTCATATCAGCAGTATTTAAACTCGACCACTGTACACTAAGGTGGAGTATCTTTTTAACTTCAAATCAGGCAACATCAGGGTTGCCTTTTTTATGCATTAAATTCAGTTAAAAGGGCCTATTCATGGGCTTGTTTTGTGTGGTGTAAGCTGGAACTGATTATGGAATAATCATTAAGAGCATCATTTAGTTATAAAATAACGAGCATCACGAAGAAACACTTGAGTTGCATTAACTTTTAACTGGAAATTTAGTAAAATTTCGGAGTCCATATTATTTATGAAGCTTGGAATAAGCAGGAATTCATAAGTAATTTTTTAAAAAAGAGGAATAACACTGTGCTAGAAGCTTACCGCCAACACGTTGAAGAACGTGCCGCACTCGGAGTCCCACCGAAGCCACTTGACGATGCCCAAACAGCTGCATTAGTTGAACTACTAAAAAACCCGCCAGCTGGTGAAGAAGCATACTTGGTAGATTTGCTTGAAAACCGTGTACCAGCAGGTGTTGACCAAGCTGCATATGTAAAAGCTGCGTTCTTAGCTGCATTGGCAAAAGGTGAAGCAACCTCTCCACTCGTTTCTAAAGAACGTGCTGTTTACTTACTAGGTACTATGCTTGGTGGTTATAACGTAGCACCTTTAGTTGAACTTTTAGATAATGCTGAGCTTGCTGAACTTGCAGCTGAAGCATTGAAAAAAACGCTTCTTGTATTTGATGCATTCCATGACGTTGCTGATAAAGCAAAAGCTGGTAACGCAAATGCTCAAGCAGTGATGCAGTCTTGGGCTGACGCTGAATGGTTCACTAGCCGTAAAGACGTTCCTGAAGAAATCAAACTGACTGTTTTCAAAGTAACTGGCGAAACCAACACTGACGACTTGTCACCTGCACAAGACGCTTGGAGCCGTCCAGACATTCCATTGCACGCAAATGCAATGTTGAAAAACGTACGTGACGGGATCAATCCAGAAGTTCCTGGTGAAGTAGGTCCACTTAACCAAATCAAAGAATTGATCGCGAAAGGCAACCAGGTTGCTTACGTAGGTGACGTTGTTGGTACAGGTTCATCTCGTAAATCTGCAACTAACTCTGTACTTTGGTTCTTCGGTGACGACATTCCGCACATCCCGAACAAAAAAGACGGTGGTTACTGCCTAGGTTCTAAAATCGCTCCAATTTTCTTCAACACGATGGAAGATGCTGGTGCGTTACCGATCGAGATCGATGTTGCTAACATGAACATGGGCGACGAAATCGTTCTTAAGATCGATCACGCTGCTGCTAAAGTAACTGCGTTCAAAGACGGCGCGCAAATCGCTGAAGCTGAACTTAAAACTCCAGTACTTCTAGACGAAGTACGTGCTGGCGGTCGTATTAACCTGATCGTTGGTCGTGGTTTGACGACTAAGGCTCGTGAAGCTTTAGGTCTTCCAGTATCTACAATGTTCCGTACTCCGGTTCAACCTGCTGCAACTGGCAAAGGTTTCACTCAAGCTCAGAAGATGGTTGGTCGCGCTTGTGGTCTTCCTGAAGGTCAAGGCGTACTTCCAGGTACTTACTGTGAACCTAAGATGACTACTGTTGGTTCGCAAGATACAACAGGTCCAATGACTCGTGACGAATTGAAAGACTTGGCTTGCCTAGGCTTCTCTGCTGACCTGGTAATGCAATCTTTCTGTCACACAGCTGCGTATCCAAAACCAGTTGACGTTCAAATGCAACACACGCTTCCTGATTTCATCATGAACCGTGGTGGTGTTTCTCTACGTCCAGGTGACGGTATTATCCACTCTTGGTTAAACCGTATGCTTCTTCCAGATACCGTTGGTACTGGTGGTGACTCGCATACTCGTTTCCCAATCGGTATTTCATTCCCGGCGGGTTCTGGTCTTGTAGCGTTCGCTGCAGCAACTGGTGTTATGCCATTAGACATGCCTGAATCTGTACTTGTGAAGTTCAAAGGTAAAATGCAGCCTGGTATCACTCTACGTGACCTTGTACATGCAATTCCTTACTACGCAATTAAGGAAGGTGACTTAACTGTAGAGAAGAAAGGTAAGAAAAACATCTTCTCTGGTCGTATCCTTGAGATCGACTTAACAGAAATGGAAACTGACCTGACTGTTGAGCAAGCGTTCGAACTTTCTGATGCTTCTGCTGAACGTTCTGCTGCAGGTTGTTCTATCACACTTTCTGAAGAGAAAGTTGCTGAATACCTTCGTTCAAACATCACCATGTTGAAGTGGATGATTTCTGAAGGTTATGGCGATGCGCGTACTATGGCTCGTCGTGTTGAGAACATGGAAAAATGGTTGGCTAATCCAAGCCTGATCAAAGCGGATGCTGATGCTGAATACACGAAAGTGTATGAAATCGATCTTGCAGACATCAAAGAACCTATTCTTTGCTGCCCGAACGATCCAGATGATGCAAAACTTCTTTCTGACGTTCAAGGCGCGAAAATTGACGAAGTATTCGTTGGTTCTTGTATGACTAACATCGGTCACTTCCGTGCAACTGGTAAGTTGCTTGAGAAAGTTCCTGGTGGTGCATTGTCAACTCGTTTGTGGATCGCTCCACCGACGCGTATGGACGAACATCAGTTGATGGAAGAAGGTTTCTATAACATTTATGGTAAAGCTGGCGCGCGTACTGAAATGCCAGGTTGTTCATTGTGTATGGGTAACCAGGCACGTGTAGCTCCGAACACGACTTGTGTATCGACTTCTACGCGTAACTTCCCGAACCGTTTAGGTCAAGGTGCTAACGTTTACCTGGCTTCTGCTGAACTTGCTTCTGTTGCTGCTGTATTGGGTAAATTACCTTCTCCAGAAGAATACCAACAGTACGCAGCTCAAATTGACAGCATGTCAGCTGACATCTATCAATACTTAAGCTTCGACAAGATGAGCGAATATACTAACGCTGCTAAAGACGTTGATACTAAGAAAATTGCTGCTGCTCAGTTAACTTAATGAGCTAGGACTAAGAAAAGCCGAAAGGCTTTTCCCTAGCGCAAGAGCAAATCTATGATTTGCTTTGTTAATTAAGCAATAAGCGGTATAAGATAAGGGCTGAGTAATCAGCCCTTATTTTTTTTATATGAATAATCATACTTGCTATATGTGTGATAATTTGGCGACAACAAAAGAACACGTGCCACCAAAATGCTTATTTCCAGAAAAGAAGGACTTAAAAGATATTAGCCTAGATTTAAGGAAAGCCCTAATCAAGGCACCTTCATGCGTGGATCATAATTGTAAGAAGTCAGGTGATGATGAATATCTGTTTAATGTTTTGTCAATGACGATTCAAACGGGTAAATATGGACTTTTAAATTTTGAAAGTAAGGTAATGCGTTCTTGGACCAGAAAGGATCGAATTTCTAAACTAAAAGAAAAATTACTATCGACAGCTAGAACAGTAAAAATAAAAGATCCAGAGTCAGAAGATATTTTTGAGGCTTTAGAGTTAACAATAGATAGAGATAGATTAAAAGAAGTTTTAAAATGTTGTGCTCTAGGACTTTATTATTATGAATTTGGAAAGAAATATAAGGGGTCAATACACTCAACTCCTCTATTCTCACCAATCCTTGATAAAAATTGGATAGAACAACAAAGTCAAATGGAGGATTATTATTCTAATAAATTTAAGAATATTAAAAGAAAGGGCGATAATCCTGAGATTTTCCAATATGCATTTTATCAAGACACTTTTAATAATATGCTGGTAGTGCAAATGTGGTTTTATGAAGAATGTAAAGTAATATCATTTTTCAGATAGTCATATATTAAAAAACTTCTGTAAATTACACATTTATTAAATATATTAGATCTCTTGCGAAAGTCATTATTGCAAGTTTATCCGGTTTACGAGTGCAGCAATTAAGTTAATGCGTAAGCCGAATCTTTTCCGTCTATTTCGATAGCGTTCACTTAATATTCTAAATGTTTTCAATTGACTATTAATGTGTTCGATCACAACTCGTATTTTTCCAATCATTTTATTGTACTTTTTCTCAACATCAAATAAGGGTAAATTCTTCTTTTTCTTTATTGGCATCAATAATTTAAAGCCATCTTGCTCTAATCCGTAGTACCCTAGATCAGTCATAACATATTCACAATGTTTGAATTTCTTAACCGTTTTTCTTGCCAATTTAATGTCATGCTGACTGCCATTCGATATATCTAGCCCTATGATTTGTTTGCTGTTCGGATGATAGATCACTTGTACTTTTAGCGTATATTTCTTCTTTTTACCACTGTAGAATTTACTCTGATTTTTTTTTCGGACGTTCTATTGAACATTCTGTCGCATCAATAATTACCCAGTTAAAGTGTTCGTCTGCCGTGGTAATGCTTCGTTTTGGCAGAGTAAAACGTCTTGATTTCATCAATGCATCTTCAACCTTTTTAATGGTTCGATTCACATTACTTTCAGCGATATGGTAATTTGCCGCTAATTCCAGTTGAGTGCTGTAGTTCCGTAAGTAATTGAGAGTTAATAACAACTGATCCTCTATATCTAAAGTATGAGGACGACCTGATTTCTTTTTGAGTGATTCTGCTTTTTCTAAAACCTCTACCATTTCAGTAAAAACATGTCGAGGTACGCCAACCAAGCGTTTGAATTCAGAATCTGAAAAACGATTTAATTTCTGATATCTCATGAAATTTATATTGAGGTGGTTTTTACTTTCGCAAGAGGTCTATTATTTAATTCAAACATTAAAAATTATTGAAAGTTGACGTAAAATGCCCAAACAATCCCGCTTCCTCTGTATTGGTGGTTTCCTCAATGGAACCCAAGTCAAAGACCAAGGTGACAGTTTTATCTGTGTCGAAAAAGGCAAAAATGTCACTTATACCAAAAAGGAAATCTTCCATCCTGATTCATGGGATCACGACTATTATGTTTGTGAAACGACCACAGACAAACAGGCACGAAATTGGGTTTATGACATTGAGACAAAATAATATTTAATTCGATAAAGAAAGACATGGGTTGGCGTTATCGTCAGCCCATTTTTATATACGTTTTAAAATATTCAGACAATAAAAAGCCCCATGGTTAGGGGCTAGTCGTATATAGGTCAAGCCCATATACTGTAAGAGGCTCATCTCAAACTAAGCGTATTAGAACACAGCAGCCTGCAAATAACCATCTAAATCTGATTTAAACAGCCAATTGTTGCTCAATCACCGGCCATAAATTCTGATGCGATTTTTTAAACATCAGCATATGACCAATGGCCTTATAGGCATAACTTTTAGGTTTAAGTTCAATTATTTGGGTTTTTGCGTTTGGATATAAACGTAGTAAATCTTTCACATTGGCTTCGGTGGCAATCTCATCATCCGATGACCAGATTGCAGTCATAGGGCAGGTGATTTGCGCATGATAATCATGGGATGGTGCAATATTTTTACCAATCGCGTTGATTACATAACCCGGTTTACTACAGAACTGCGCCCATTCGCGAGCTACATCTTTCGGCAGGTTTTCACCCATACCAATCGCTTGAGTCGGGCCATAGCCTTTAGTGAAGCGTGCCAGTGGGAAAATGACATTAAACATCACTGGCGCAAGTAACTTGGTTTTGCCTTTGAGTCCTTTCACATGTCCGGTAGAGCCAGAGACAGCCACCACTTTTGCGACTTTATGATGATTTGGTACGATTCCTAAAAGCTGACCACCGGCACTATGTCCAAGTAGTATCACTTTTTCTGCATTAGTACGCGTTGATAAAGCATCTATTGCGGCCGGTATATCCAGTTGACCCCATTGCACAATACTGGCTTTTGAATTTTTCAACGGGCCATGTAGTGAATCACCAATCCCCCGGAAATCAAAGACCATAACCGCATAGCCTTGCGCTTGTAACCACACACAAAACTGATGATAAAACTGTTTAGTAATGCCAGTTGCCGGGCAGACTAATACTGGAAGTTTGTCAGTTTCAGAAATAGCTGCATAAAAACGTGCACTTAAGCGATAGCCATCTTGGCACTGGAGAGTCAATGTTTCAAATTCAGACATACGTTACACTATGATTTTTATCATCCCATGAAGCTTTTACTGTATAGGTTTTTAGCAGGGTAGCTTGGGGAAAACATGACTTAAAAGTCAGTAAAATAATAGAGATGGAATAAACTTATGCAGCTAATGGAACTTGAGCTGGCCGTTAAAATAGCCATTATTTTTAGTGGAATATTCTTGTGGATCGGGATGTTCACCGGCGTCTGGAAATATTGGCAGATTCGTCAATCGCCTCAGTCACGTGCACATTATTATGTCGATATTGCACATCGTAGCAGCCTACTTTATGCACCCGCAACTTTAATTCTGGCAGTGCTAGCCTATTGTTCAGTGTTGCCGAGTATGGTGAATCTGATTTGCGTACTGGTCAATATTCTGTTTTTTAGCTTCTCGATTGCCGCTTATATGTTGCATGGTTTCCTGAAAGACACGACGAATCAGTTTAAACAGCCGCATCAACTGGGTAAATTTCATTTGCCAGGAAGTTTGATGACTTTCGCCATGCTAGGTTTAATTGTCGCAGAATTGGGCGGGACAGGGATTTTGCTCTATGGAGCATTTATCGGATTATTTTAATCTTATTTTTATAGTTATTCTGAAAGGATACTGGAATGCTTGAAAGTTAAAACACTTTTTTCACCAGATGGATGACTGGCCAAATCATCCATCTGGGCTAATTTAAAATTTGTTTATCGGTATTTCTGGTCTATGGCAGCCCATAGGAAAAATGCAGCTGAGACAATCAGTGCATAGCCAAAGTATTCAAGTTTTAGATTACCTTGAATTAAGCAATGGACGGTTAAAGTCAGCATGAGTGCAAAAGTGGTGCATATAAATGTCACCAGATTGGTGTTGTTGGCTTTAAGAGCGTCAATGAAGACTTGCTTGTTGAAATGTAATGATAACATCTCCATCCCTCCCATTTATTTATGTTATTGAAGATTAAAGCAGATTTAATCAGTCAGAATTGAATATATAGTTGTACTGTTTAATTTGGACCTTTGCAACTGCTGTGGCAGGCTTTTACAGTCAAAATGGTCATCTTTAGTCGTATAACTACATAATCACTTGATTAGGCAAGAATTATATTTTCAGATTTCACCTCCAGCTAATTTTGGAAATAAGATGTAGTCATCATTTGATCAATGCGACCAGATAGAAAATGCAAATTCTACGCCAAAGATATGTAGTGTTAATCAATACTTTGTAAGCTTGCGTATGACTCGGAGGGGGACTTGGTTTAAGTTGGCAACAATAAGTATCTAAAATCAGGAAATTAAAATTTCTGTTTATATTTATATAAAAAAATAAAATAATTAAAGTGCAATTCTATACATCATATTTTATAGAAAATCTTAGTATCCAGATTTACAGCGGTGATTTGATGCCATGATGAAGAAACAATAAATGCCCGTTTGGGTAAAACCTGACAATTATTGATCACGCTCAAACCGGATTTTGGGTAAAAATACGATTTTTCAGACATCCTAGAAATTTTAGTTTCTAATACGGTCAATCACAGCTGTAATCAGCAATACAATCATGGATGGAATAAACCAGGCCAGATTCTGTTCTGATAGAGGTAAGTTTTGCAGTAATGCAGGCAATTCAAAACCAGCGACTTTTAATCCGTCAAAAATACCAAAGATCAAGGCCACCAGGGTCACTGGCGCAATCACATGAGATGGTTTCTTGAAGAAGCTCGCACAGAAGCTCAGCATAATGACGCTAATTGCAGGCGGATAAATCGCGCTTAAGACTGGAACCGAAACAGCAATCAGTTTGGTTAAACCCAGGTTTGAAATCACTAGTGAGAAGCCCACCAGAACAAATACAAAGATCTTGTATGGAATCTTGGTCAAGTTGGAGAAATACTCAGCACAGGCACAAGTCAGACCAATTGCAGTCACCATACAGGCAATAAAAATCATGCCAGACAGGAAGTAAGCACCCATATCGCCAAAAGCATGTTGTACATATGCATGCAGGATAATGGCACCATTGGCTGCATTTGGTGCAATCTCATGGCTACCTAGTCCAAGTTTAAACAGACTTAAATACACCAGAGTTAAACCAATACCAGAGATAATGCCGGCATTGACCGCATATTTGGTAATCAGTTTTTTATCGGTTACGCCACGTGAAGTAATGGCTTTGACAATCACAATACCGAAAACTAAAGCGCCTAAAGTATCCATGGTTAAATAACCATTCACGATGCCTTCAGTCACTGGACTGGTAACGTAATTATCGATCGCTGTAGGCGGATTACTGGCAGGAATCATCACGGCTGCTACACCCAAAATTATCAAAGAAATAATTTTAAGTGGCGACAGGAAATAGCCGACAGTATCCAGAATCTTGTTTGGATATAAGGACACGATGGTGACCACAGCAAAATAGATGATGCTGTAAATGAGCAGACTGCCAGATTCATTGCCAAAGTAAGATGAAAAACCGATTTCATAAGAAACGGTTGCGGTACGTGGCGTCGCAAATAAAGGGCCAACAGCTAAGTAACAGATTACAGTCAGCAAAATACTGGCTGCTTTGCCCAGAGGCGAGCTTAGTGCCTGAATGGAGCCTTCAACGCGAGACAACGCAATAATGGTAATCACGGGTAAGCCGACTGCTGTAATAAGGAAACCTAAAGCAGCGAGCCATACGTGTTCACCGGCTTGTTGAGCCACAATCGGTGGAAAGATAATGTTGCCCGCACCAATAAATAGTGCAAAGGTCATAAAACCTAGGGCGACAATATCCCGGGTACGCAGACTTGTCATAAAGGGAGATCAATAGAACAAAAGAAAGCGATTTTAGTGTATATGTCCAATTTTTTGGAGTTTATTTTAAGGCTGGAAGCCTTGATTCTAGTGAGTTTGCGGATCACATAACCGGTCATTCAAATCTTGGTAGAAATATATGTTTGATAATTCGCTGAAAAATATATTTTTCCTTATAAGCTCAAAAGATATCTACACTTGATATCAAAATATGCCAGTTATTGTTTGTATAAATAAGCGGCAGTGAAAATTCCTATTTCAAGGAAAATTGCTGTGCTGAAACTCAACAACTGCGACATATTTCGCAAAAAAGGGATTATAATTCAGGGATTCATAGTGAGGATAGGTATATGCGAGCTCCAGCGATTAGTCTTAAAACTGAGCAAGATGTTGAAAAACTGCGGATATCTGGGCGTTTGGCTGCAGAGGTTTTAGCGATGATCGGGGGGCATGTCAAGCCAGGTGTCACGACTGAATATCTGGATGATCTCTGTCATGATTTTATTGTCAATACATTAAAAGTGACGCCAGCCAATATTGGCTATTATGGCTATACCAAAACCACCTGTATTTCACCGAATGAAGTGGTTTGTCATGGCATTCCATCATCAAAAGTCGTTCTGCAGGATGGCGATATTATCAATATTGATGTTGCCATTATTAAAGACGGTTATTTCGGTGATACTAGCCGGATGTACTATGTTGGAACCCCATCTCCAGAAGCCAAGCGATTGGTCAATACCACTTATGAAGCTATGGTGGCCGGGATTCATGCGGTGAAGCCGGGCGCGACCTTGGGTGATATTGGTTATGCGATTCAAACGGTCGCCCAGCGTGAAGGCTATTCCATTGTGCGTGAATATTGCGGTCATGGCATCGGCAAGGTCTATCACGAACAGCCAAACATTCTGCATTATGGTCAGCCAGGTCAGGGCATTAAATTGGTTCCGGGAATGGTGTTTACTATTGAGCCAATGGTGAATATGGGCAAAGCTCGCGTCAAAGAGCTGAAAGATGGCTGGACTGTGGTCACCACGGATAAATCCTGGTCTGCCCAATGGGAACATATGGTTTATGTGACTGAAACCGGGTTTGAAGTCTTGTCGCCTTGGCCTGAAGGCACAGGTGAGTATCCGGAAATTTAAAATATTGATTGAATGATCTTTATTAAGATAATCCACTTACATAAATTACAACTCACTCGTTCTTGCTGACGAAAACATACAAAACACTACATTAAACAGTGGTTTAGGATTTTATATCTGATTAAACTAAGAGTCAGATACATAGGTTCCCTTTTTTTCGCTCACTATGCTGTAGTGAAAGTTTCTCTAGCTCATTTTTCCCCAAGAATGAGCTATTTTTTTGTCCAGTTTTTCTCAAAAGTACTTCACTTAGCGCTGATTTAATTCAGCAACCAGATAATCAATAAAGACCCGGACTGCGGGCAATAAGCCGCGACGTGAAGGATAAACCACATGGAAAATACCATGTGGTGCTTTCCAGTCAGGAAGCACCCGAACCAGTTCACCACTTGCCACGTACTGCTCGACCACGTTATCTGGCAACAAAGTGACGCCTGAGCCTGACGCGGCCAGTTGTGCCAGCATATTTAGGTCAGAACCCATGACGGTTGGACTGACACGGATTTTTTTCTGTTCCTGCTGTTCATTTTGTAAGGTCAGAAACTGTTCGGTATGGTCTTCGGCCATACTCAGGATTTTATGCTCAGCCAGTTGCTCAGGGTTTTTCAGTTCACCAAATTCGTTTAAATAACCCTGACTGGCGAATAAGTGCTGCTCAATTTTTTCAAACTGGCGAATCACCAGATTCGGATCATCATCCAGGCTGGAACGGACACGTAAGGCCAGATCAAAGCCTTCATTGATAATATCGACCCGGCGATTGGTGATCATCATCTGGACTTTAATTTCAGGATATTTCTTTAAAAAATCTGGCAGAATTTTTGCCAGTTCATTCTGGGCAATAGACACTGGCAAACTGACTTTAATGGTTCCGCGCGGTTCGGTACTCAGATGATCCACCAGATCATGCGCTGCCTGTGCAGCACTCAGCATGACTTGGGCATGCCGGTAAATATTCATGCCGATATCGGTCACAGCAAAATGACGCGAACTGCGCTGAATCAGACGTACACCCAGACGCTCTTCCAGATTAAACACCCGGCGGCTAAGTTTGGATTTGGGAATATCAGTTGCACGTTCGGCTGCACTAAAGCCGCCATGTTCCACCACCTGAGCGAAACAATAAAAGTCATCCAGATCAGACAGCATGGTTTAATTCCATTCTTGCAACGATAAGCTGATTAAAAATTGATTGTTGCATACTGTCAATCAGAGAATGTAGTGCATAAAGATTTTAATTCGCGGATTTCAGTAAACCTAGCAGTGTTTGCATGCCATCGGTCGCGTTTTGGGGGATTTTGTAAAACTGTGCAGGCAAATACTGCTGTTCGGCTTTCGGGTCGATGTAATAGGCCTGACAGTACGCAGGAATATCATGAATTAACCCGGCGACCGGATAAACCTGTAGGCTGGTGCCAATCACCACAAAAATATCGGCATCCTGTACACAGTCTTGGGCTTCTTCATACGCGGGCACGGCTTCGCCAAACCAGACCACATGCGGACGTAACGGATAGCCTGCCTTACAAAAGTGTTGATTTAAATCTAATTCAGCACCTTCAATTGGATAAAACTCGGTCGTGCTTTGTGCATCGGGGCCTGAGCTTTTGGCCAGACGAATATTGCCATGTAAATGGATCACCTTGGAGCTGCCGGCACGTTCATGCAAGTCATCAATATTTTGAGTGATTACATGCACATCAAAGTTAGCTTCAAGATTGGCGATCAGCTTATGGGCTGCATTTGGCTGTGCTTCCAGAATGTTTTTACGGCGGGCATTATAAAAGCGTTGTACCAGTTGTGGGTTTTTGGCCCAGGCTTCGGGTGTGGCGACTTCTTCTATACGATGCTGTTCCCAAAGTCCATCACTGTCACGAAAAGTATTAATGCCACTTTCGGCGCTCATGCCTGCACCGGAAAAGACCACCAGCTTTTTCATTATTCTGTCTCCTGAATCTTTAGGTAGCTGAACCGCTAGATTGCGAATTTTCTTTCAAGAAGATGCCAAGTTCTCGGGAAAATTTTAGCGGTTCAGTCAGTAAAGGCGTATGGCCAGACTTGCTGAAAATTATCTGTTTGGCATGAGGCAGGCTTTCTGCAATCAGGCGCTGACCTTCAAAAGGATACAACTTGGATTGTACACCGCTAAAGAAGGTCACCGGACAGCTAAGCTGAGCTAGAGCCTCGCGGTAATCTTCACGATGATATAAATAATTATTGATATACCACGCCATATAATCCACCCGGCTGGAAGGTAATAACAGGCTTTGCAGGCGAGGTTGATTTAGGATAAATGCGAAAGCTTTCAGACTATATTTTTGTTCATTTTGTAGCTGAATAAACTTTAGCCATAGGGCAGCGATTTGTTTACGTACCGAAATGTCGAGATCGCGGATCAATTCAACTTGCTGGTATTGTGCAAGTAGGGCAGAGAGCTGCTGCAGGATGTCGATAAATTCCTGATGACGTGGACCAAAAAGTCCAAAAGCCCAAGCATCATCGACCGGAATTTTAGGTGTTTGATCGATATGTAAATAAGCAGAAATCTGACTGGAAAAGTTGTCATAATGCATGCCGTGCATTGCGGTGGTTGCACCCATGGAATAGGCAATGACGATGACTTGATCTAATTCTAGCTGGGTCAGAACTGAACGCACATCCAGCCAGTGACTGGAAATTGCATCGAGATCTTGCGGAATTTTACAGCGACTGGAAGCCCCAAAGCCGCGCCATTCTGGAATAATGAAACAGAAATTTTTCTGATGCGGATAAAGAAAAGCTTTCCATTGCCAGCTCAGCATGCCAAGTCCCGAGAGCACCAGTACAGGCTGTCCCTGACCATATTCGCGTACAAATAGCTGTTCACCATCGGGCATGCGATAAAAGGGCATGTGTGTCTCCGTATTTAGAATTATTTTGCGTCAAATTGTTTGAGTCGCGGAATGACTTGTTCCAGCCAGGAAATCCAGCCCAGTTCCTGATCAATTCCCAGTTGCAGAATCATTTTATGAATATATAAGGTACGGTCAGTTTTGTCCGCTTGAGCAAAGTCTTTGGCAAAAATCTGCTGATAGGTTTTCAGTTTTTCTTTATGCAGTTCCAGATGGCGTTCCAGTTCTGCCAAGGTGTTATTGCCACCAAGTTGGGCTTCGGCACGCAGACGTACCATTAGTTCTTCGCGCAGTTGTGCCGGTGGGCTTTGTTGTAGCATCCAGTTGGCCAGTTCTTCGCGGCCCAGACGTTCTACCTGATAAGTCTTTTTGCGGCTATTCGAGTCTTCCTCTTCTATCGTCGAAATCCAGCCTTTTTGCAGCATGGCATTCAGCTCGCGATAAATCTGCTGATGAGTGGCATTCCAGAAGAAGCCCATGGAACGGTCAAAACGGCGAGCCAGTTCGATTCCGGTGCTAGGTTTTTCAATCAGGCTGGTCAATAAAACATGCGCTAAAGACATAAACGTCTCAAAAAAGTGACTCGGGATTATTATGCAACATGTTGCATAAAAATCAATTCTGGCATATAAATTAGTGCAACAAGTTGCATTAAACTGGAAAGATTGAGGGATCAAACTGCCAGTTGCTAAAACAATAGCCAGCCTAAACGCATGCTCAGGAGTTGAAATGTCTAAATATCCGAATTTACTTGCCCCATTGAACTTGGGTTTTACCACACTTAAAAACCGCGTATTAATGGGTTCCATGCACGTTGGTCTTGAAGAAGCACCCGGCGGATATGATCGGATGGCAGCTTTCTATGCAGAGCGTGCCAAAGGTGGAGTCGCTTTAATCGTCACCGGCGGGATTTCTCCAAATGATCATGGCGTAACGTTTCATGGTGGTTCCAAACTTGACACTCTTGAAGAAGCTGAAAAGCATAAAGTGATTACTCAGGCCGTACATGAGGCGGGCGGGAAAATTGCCATGCAGATTCTGCATACCGGGCGTTATTCTTATCAGGCTGAAAATGTCGCGCCATCCCCAATTCAGGCACCGATCAATCCAGTCAAACCGCATGCTTTAACTTCGGCTGAAGTGCAGCAAACCATTGATGATTTTGCCAATTGTGCCAAGCTGGCTCAATATGCCGGTTATGACGGTGTAGAAATCATGGGCTCGGAAGGCTATCTGATTAACGAGTTTATTGCAGCACGTACCAACCATCGTGATGATGAGTGGGGCGGAAGCTATGCAAACCGTATCCGTTTCCCGATTGAAATCGTACGCCGTACCCGTGAAATGGTCGGTGAGAACTTTATCATTATTTATCGCTTGTCTATGCTGGATCTGGTCGAAGGCGGTTCAACTCTGGAAGAAGTCATCCAGTTGGCCAAAGAAATTGAAAAAGCTGGTGCGACCATTATCAATACTGGCATTGGCTGGCATGAAGCGCGTATTCCGACCATTGCCACCAAAGTGCCACGTGCAGCCTTCACTTGGGTCACCCGTAAACTGAAAGGTCAGGTGAAGATTCCTTTAATCACTTCAAATCGTATCAATACTCCGGAAATGGCTGAATATGTATTGGCATCTGGTGATGCTGATATGATTTCTATGGCTCGCCCAATGCTGGCTGATTCGGAGTTTGTTCTGAAAGCGGAGCAGGGTCGTAGCGATGAGATCAATACCTGTATCGGTTGTAATCAGGCCTGTCTGGATCATATTTTCTCAATGAAAATTGCCACCTGTCTGGTCAATCCACGTGCCTGCTATGAAACAGAGCTCATTTTTAAAGAAACCAATGTGGCAAAAAATATTGCCGTGATTGGTGCAGGTCCTGCAGGTTTAAGTTTTGCTGTATATGCGGCAAATCGCGGTCATCAGGTGACGGTATTTGAAGCCGCTGCTCAGATTGGTGGGCAGTTTAATATTGCCAAGACCATTCCAGGCAAGGAAGAGTTTTATGAAACCTTGCGTTATTTCAAACGCCAGATTGAATTACAGCCACGTATTAAATTGCAGCTGAACCATAAGGCGAGTCTGGAAGAACTGGCTCAGTCAAACTTTGATGACATTGTGGTGGCAACAGGCGTGACACCGCGTCAGCTTGAGATTCCGGGCATTGCTCATGCAAAAGTACTGTCTTATCTGGATGTTCTGAAAGAGCGTAAGCCAGTGGGGCAGCGAGTTGCCATTATTGGTGCAGGCGGTATTGGTTTTGATACAGCCGAATTCCTGAGCCATGAAGGGGAAAGTGGCAGTATCAATCCGGAAAAATTCTATGATGAATGGGGTATTGATACTGACTATGAAAATGTCGGTGGCTTAAAAGCCGCAAATGTAGAAAAACCGCAACGTGAAATTTATTTATTGCAACGTAAAGCCGCTTCAGTCGGCGCGAGTCTGGGTAAAACCACAGGCTGGATTCATCGTACCGGTTTAAAACACCGTGACGTAAAAATGATTGCGGGCGCCAATTATGAAAAAATTGATGATCAGGGCTTACATATCGTCGTGAATGACAAACCTGCAGTGCTGGAAGTCGATCACGTGATCATTTGTGCCGGTCAGGAATCTTATACCGCCATGTTTGATGAGCTAAAAGCAGCCGGGAAAAATGTGCATCTGATTGGTGGAGCGAAAGAAGCGGGTGAGTTGGATGCCAAACGTGCCATCCGTCAGGGTGCTGAATTGGCGGCGGTGATCTGAAAATATTAAAACCTTCTTTTTCCCCTCTCCTTTATTAAAGGAGAGGGTTAGGGAGAGGATTTGTAAGAAAGAATCCCCCCTTGCGAAGCAGTACTTCTCACCTTTAATAAAAGGGGGAATTCTGTCAATTAAAAGAAAGAAGTATTTAAGCTTTTATTAAAAAATATCAAAAAAGAAGGAATCCAAAATGACCATCGAAAATACCAGAAAATCCATTGCACGCTGGCATGAGATGCTGGAAACCCGTGATATGTCGATCTTGAATGAACTACTTGCTGAAGAAGTGGTATTCCGTTCACCCGTAGCGTTTCAGCCTTATCCTGGAAAACAGATGGTATTTTTTATTTTGACCAATGTCATTCAAGTCTTTGAAAACTTCACTTATCACCGTGAATTTATAAGTGAAGATGGTAACAATGTCGTACTTGAGTTTTCTGCCAATGTGGGCGATAAAAAACTAAAGGGAGTTGACATGATTCAGTTTAATGAAGAGGGTCAGATGATTGATTTTGAAGTCATGATCCGACCTAAGTCCGGACTTGAAGCCCTGGCTGTACAGATGGGCCAGCGGATGCAATCATTCCAAGCTAAAACTTAATTCGAACTATTGATTCAAGTCGGCATGAAATTTGTAAATCACAGCTAGTACAACTAGAGGGGGATGACAGATGAAAATGTTGCTTAAAAAATTGGGTCAGCTTTCCAGTGAATATCTGGATCGTTTCAGCGGAGCAGACGAGCCGACCCTGTATTACCATCCGAATGGTGTATTTTCAGGACTCATTGAACGCCTACCGCAGCTGCAACAAAAATATCGTCCTACGCCGTGGCTAGCTAATGCACACGCACATATTCTGTATTTTGATTTAATTAAAAAACATACCATTAAGCTGAAATATGATGCGCTTGAACAGCTGAAAATGTCAGATGGCGGCATTACCGGTATTGCATGGTATGGTCTGGATCTTCCGGCAAGTACGCCAACGATTGTCTTACTCCATACTATTACCGGTTCTCCTGAATCGATGCGTGAGCTGGTTCGTGATCTGCATAAGCATACCGGTTGGCGTGTGGCGTTGTGTTTACGCCGCGGTCATGCTGACTTACCCATGCCTGTGCCTAAAATGAACCTGTTTGGTTCAACTCAGGATTTGCGTGAACAACTCTTGTATATACAGGACAGATTTCCTCAGTCCGACCTCTATGGAGTCGGCTCTTCTGCGGGGACAGGATTGTTAGTGCGTTATCTGGGTGAAGAGGGTGAACAAACCCCATTAAAAGCAGCTTTTGCTTTATGTCCTGGCTATAACACTGAAACCGGTTTTGCCAATGTGCATCCGTTTTACAGTAAAGTCATGGCCAAAAAACTGATTAAGCGCTTTATTCATCCTTATCAGGAAACCTGGCAGGTCTGCCCAAGCTGGAAGCAGTTATTAGAAGTTAAAGATCTGTCTGAATTTGAAAAACTCTATTTTGAACTGGCCGGATTTGCGGATTATGCCAGTTATACCCAGGCAACCAATCCGATTTATGTGTTTGAAAGTGTCAAAATCCCGCTAATGATTTTAAATGCGGAGGATGATCCGGTGTGTCACATTCGGAATTTAGAACCTTATAAAGAAAAAATTCGGAAGATGTCCAATATTATGGTGATTACCACCAAAAAAGGCAGTCATTGCGGCTTTTATCAGGGCTTAATGCAAACCGAATCTTGGGCTACCCGACTAATGGCAGACTATTTGATTCACTTATCTCGTGCACCGGCAACAGTATCTGCTTAAAAAGTTCCAATAAAAAACCCAGCATCTGCTGGGTTTTTTTGTTGAATGATCCTGTAATCAGTCAAGTGCTGGCATCGCTGCAGCAATCGCGTCAGCAACTGCATCATCCTCAGACTTATTTTCTGAGTTTGAATTGGTTTTAGGTGTGGTCTCAGCAGGCTTTGACGCAGGTTCTTCGCGGGTTTCAGGCACTGGTGCCGGCTCAGTCGTTTCTGGCTTTTTGATTTCACGACGGATTTCGGTCGTGGTATTTTCAGTTTGCTCACGTTGAATTTCAACTGTTGGCGCTACTTCTTCTTCAATTGCCGCTGGTTCTACAGGTTCAAGCGGTTCAAATTGCGTTGGTTCTGGAGTCGAGATTTCAGATGCTGGAGTAACTTCTACTTGCTCTTCTTCTTTTGGTGCTTCTTTTTTTACACACGCAGTTAATGTCAGGCCAGTCAGGATTAGGGTGGAGATTAAAAGTTTCTTCATCATCATTGCATCAAACATAAAAGTGTGGAGGGGATACACTATTATAGCAGCAAAATGCAAGATAGAAATCATATGAACTTACTGTAATTTTTTATAGGAATTGCTGTTAGAATAGTCAATTGTTTATTGTTCTTTGAATTGATGCGGATTGACTTTGCTTTCTAGGTACAAGGTAAAGTAAAATTGCGCAACATTGCAGGCCGATTTAGGCTCGATTGTACGAGAAACCCAATGACCCATTTTATTTTCGTTACTGGTGGTGTAGTTTCATCACTAGGTAAAGGTATTTCAGCTGCTTCTGTTGCTGCACTTTTAGAAGCTCGTGGTTTAAAAGTGACCATGGTAAAAATGGATCCATACATTAATGTCGATCCAGGGACAATGAGCCCATTCCAGCATGGTGAAGTTTTTGTTACAGAAGATGGTGCTGAAACAGACTTAGACTTGGGTTACTACGAACGTTTCTTGCGTCGTGCGAAAATGACCAAACTGAATAACTTTACATCAGGCCGTGTTTACCAGGATGTTCTGAACAAAGAACGCCGTGGCGACTACCTGGGTGGTACTGTGCAAGTTATTCCACACATTACTGACAATATCAAAGAGCGTGTACTTCGTGCAGGCGAAGGTTATGACGTTGCGATCGTAGAGATCGGCGGTACTGTAGGTGACATTGAATCTCTCCCATTCATGGAATCTGTACGTCAGTTAATGGTTGAACTTGGTCATAAACGTACCATGTTAATGCACTTAACGTTACTCCCATACATTAAGTCTGCAGCAGAATTAAAAACCAAACCAACACAGCACTCTGTTAAAGAACTCCTGTCGATTGGTATTCAGCCAGACATTCTCATCTGCCGTACAGAATACGATGTAGATGCCGATACGACGCGTAAGATTGCATTATTTACCAACGTTGAAGCACGTGCCGTTGTGGTATGTAAAGACGCGCGTTCGATCTACCAGATTCCACGTACATTCTACGAACAAAATGTTGATGATTTAATCTGTGAACGTTTTGGTTATAACGATCTTCCTGAAGCTGATTTAACAGATTGGGATAACGTTGTAGAAGCCCTACTAAACCCTGAATACACTGTACGTGTTGCAATGGTTGGTAAATATGTTGAACTTCCAGATGCTTACAAATCAGTCAATGAAGCACTTCTGCATGCGGGTATTCAAAACCGTGTGAAAGTTCAGATTGACTACGTAAACGCTGAAGAGCTTGAAAGCCAAGATGTAGCAGAAGTATTGAAAGATGCTGATGCGATTCTGGTTCCAGGTGGTTTCGGTGAACGCGGTACTGAAGGCAAAATGAAGGCGATTCAGTTCGCTCGTGAGAACGGTGTGCCGTTCCTCGGTATTTGCTTGGGTATGCAGTTGGCTGTGATCGAATACGCACGTAATGTTGCTGGTATTGCAGACGCGACCTCGACTGAATTTAACCGTTCAACCAAATCTCCATTGATTGGTTTAATTACTGAATGGTTAGATGAGCGTGGTGAAGTTCAGCAACGTTCTGCTGATTCTGATCTGGGTGGCACGATGCGTTTAGGCGCGCAAAAATCTGAACTGGTTGCAGGGACTAAAACTGCAGAAGTTTATGGTTCTGAAGAAATCATCGAGCGCCATCGTCACCGTTACGAGATGAACAACCGTTATATCCCAGTGCTGGAAGAAAAAGGCATGAAGATTTCGGGTTATTCTCCGGTACAGCATCTGGTAGAAACTGTTGAAATTCCTGCACATCCTTGGTTTATTGCAGTACAATTCCACCCGGAATTTACCAGCTCGCCACGCGATGGTCATCCATTGTTTGCAGGTTTCATTGATGCTGCGAAAAAGCAGTACCAAAAAACCAAATAATCGGTGCGTAGGACACAACTAGGGAAGTTTAAATGTCGCAATTAAAACCACAAGAAATTGTACGTTTGGGCGATATACAAATGGCAAATCATTTGCCATTTGTATTATTCGGCGGAATGAATGTACTTGAATCTAAAGACCTGGCTTTTGAAATCGCAGAGACTTATGTTGATATCTGTACACGTTTGGGTATTCCATATGTGTTCAAAGCCAGCTTTGATAAAGCCAACCGTTCAAGCCTGAACTCTTTCCGTGGCCCAGGCCTGGAAAAAGGTCTCGAGTGGTTAGCTGACATTAAAAAACACTTTAATGTGCCGATCATCACCGATGTGCATGAGCCGTACCAAGCGGCTCCTGTTTCAGAAGTGGCAGACATTATTCAATTGCCAGCTTTCTTAAGCCGTCAGACGGATCTTGTTGAAGCCATGGCAAAAACGGATGCGATCATCAACATCAAAAAAGCCCAGTTCCTGGCTCCGCACGAAATGCGCCATATTCTGCATAAGTGTCTGGAAGCCGGAAATGACAAGCTGATCATTTGTGAACGCGGTTCGGCATTTGGCTATAACAATCTGGTTGTAGACATGCTGGGCTTCGACATCATGAAAGAAATGAATGTCCCGGTTTTCTTTGATGTGACCCATGCCTTACAAACCCCAGGCGGCCGTGCAGATTCTGCCGGTGGTCGTCGTGCGCAAATTACAACGCTTGCACGTGCGGGTATGGCAACGGGTCTTGCAGGCTTGTTCCTGGAAGCACATCCAGATCCGGAAAAAGCCAAGTGTGATGGTCCATGTGCGCTGCGCATGTCTCAGCTTGAGCCGTTCCTGGCACAGCTAAAAGAATTGGATACCTTGGTTAAAGGTTTCGAAAAGTTAGATACACACTGAGTTTATCACTCTTGCGCTGCCGTATAGGCAGCTCATATTAATCAACTGAGGAATAGTTCATGAGCCAAATCGTTGACATTCGTGCACGTGAAATTTTGGACTCTCGTGGTAACCCTACCATCGAAGCAGACGTAATCTTAGCATCTGGCGTAGTTGGCCGTGCATGTGCACCATCTGGTGCTTCAACTGGTTCTCGTGAAGCTTTAGAACTTCGTGATGGCGATAAAGCGCGTTACTTAGGTAAAGGCGTTAAAACTGCGGTAAATAACGTCAATACGTTAATCCGTGACGCTTTGGTCGGTAAATCAGTATTCGAACAAAAAGACATCGATAACACGATGATCGCGCTTGACGGTACTGAAAACAAAGAAAAATTAGGTGCAAACGCAACTTTGGCAGTGTCTTTGGCTGCTGCGCGCGCTGCTGCTGAAGAAAAGAAAATTCCTCTTTTCCAATACATCGCAGATCTTCGCGGTCAAACGATTTTGACCATGCCTGTACCAATGATGAACATCATCAATGGTGGTTCACATGCAGACAACAACGTCGATATTCAAGAATTCATGATTGAGCCAGTAGGCTTCACTTCATTCTCTGAAGCGCTACGTGCCGGTGCTGAAATTTTCCATTCACTTAAATCAGTATTAAACAAAAAAGGTTTAAACACTGCGGTAGGTGATGAAGGTGGTTTTGCACCGAACTTACGTTCAAACGAAGAAGCAATTACGGTTATTCTTGAAGCAATTGGTCAAACTGGCTACAAAGCAGGTTCTGACATCATGCTTGCGCTGGATTGTGCATCTTCAGAATTCTACAAAAATGGTCAGTACATTCTTGCGGGCGAAGGCAACAAAGCGTTCACAAGCAACCAGTTCTCTGACTATTTAGCAGGTCTTGTAAACCAGTACCCAATTATCTCGATTGAAGATGGTCTGGACGAATCTGACTGGGAAGGCTGGTCTTACCTGACTTCTATTCTTGGCGACAAGATCCAGTTGGTTGGTGACGACTTGTTCGTAACGAACCCGAAAATTCTGCAACGTGGTATCAACGAAAAAGTGGGTAACTCGATTCTGATCAAATACAACCAGATCGGTACCTTGACTGAAACTTTAGATGCCATCTACCTTGCGAAAGAGAATGGTTACTCTACTGTAATTTCACACCGTTCAGGTGAAACGGAAGATTCAACGATTGCTGATCTTGCAGTAGGTACAGCAGCGGGTCAAATCAAGACTGGTTCACTTTGCCGTTCTGACCGTGTAGCGAAATATAATCAATTACTTCGTATTGAAGAATTGACTAATGCTGCATATCGCGGTAAAGCTGAGTTCAAAGGTTTGAACTAAGCGACTTATGTCAATGTTAAATGTATTCGACTCGACTGCGAGTAAAGTACTGTTGGGCCTTGCGATCATTTTGATCGCAGGGTTTCAATATTTATACTGGTTTGGTGAAGGTGGTTATCATGATCATCAGCAACTGACCCAGAAAATCCAGCAACAGATGGAATTGAATGATGAGCTGAAAGAGCGTAATCGCGTTCTGGCGGCAGAAGTTTATGATTTGAAGAATGGTATTGAAGCCATCGAAGAACATGCGCGTTTAGATCTTGGTCTGATTAAGCCACGCGAAACTTTTATTCAAATGAGCACGATCAGTACTCAATATAAACCGATCTATCTTAATCCTAATTCTAAAGTAGACCTGCGAACCAATGAGTCAGCCGAAGCACCAACCACACCCTAAACTTTGGGTCATTCTTCCAGCTGCAGGTTCCGGTAGCCGTTTCTCCAAAACAGAACTGAAACAATATCAGATGATTCAAGAGCGAACTGTTCTTGAACATACGGTGGCTCGTCTGAATCAACTGCCTTTGGCGGGTTATGTCCTGGCGATTGGTGAACAGGACAACGTCGCAAAAATGCTGCCATTTTCCAGTCAAGAGAAAGCCCATTTCTGTCTGGGCGGTGCCGAGCGGGTGAATTCCGTGTTAAATGCACTCACGTATTTATCTCAAATCGCTTCTGAAGATGAGTGGGTGCTGGTACATGACGCGGCGCGTCCCTGTGTCGGTCTGGATTGTCTGCAACAGTTAGTCAATACGGCGATTACAAATGATCAGGCTGCGATTCTGGCGATTCCAGTAAGAGATACACTTAAGCGTGTAGTAACCAATTTTGATATTGAGGAAACAGTGGATCGCTCAATGCTATGGCAGGCACAAACACCACAAATGGCCAAGCTAGGTGTGTTGAAACGGGCGATTGAGCAGGCTTTGCAAGATGGTGCTACGATTACTGATGAAGCCAGTGCGCTGGAACATATCGGCGAACAGGTGAGTGTAGTACAAGGGCGTTCCGATAATATTAAAATTACCTATCCGGACGATCTGGAACTGGCCAAACTGATTTTACAGGCTCAGGCTTAAAAATATATTCAAATAATATTTAAATAAAAGCAGAATAAATCTGGCTATAGCGATCTATTCGCTATAGCTTTCACTTATAATTTTGCCATCATTCTTTTTCACCTTTTGGCCAATGATACCTTCACAGCAGTATCGGTTTTTACGTCACTCTTTGCGTGATGGACGTAGTATTAACCCGCAAGATTCATCTCGATGGACCAAGTTGCACCTTGATCCCTGGTTATTGTGCTTTCTAGTTCTCAATGCAATCCTGGGTTTAATGGTGGTGTATAGCGCGACATCCGAAGACTCTGGCATGGTGGTGCGTCAGGCGATCAGTTTTGGAATTGGTTTTGTGCTGCTGTTTATCTGTGCGCAGATTCCACCGAAAGTCTATCAGGCGATTAGTCCATACCTGTATGCCTTCGGGATCTTCATGCTGCTTCTGGTCTTTGTGATTGGTGAAAAACGCTTGGGTGCAACCCGCTGGATTACCTTGCCGGGGGTAGGAAGCATGCAACCGAGTGAGGTGATGAAATTTGCGATGCCTTTGATGATGGCATGGTATTTTGCACGTAAGCCGTTTCCTCCCAAATTTTTGCATATTGTGGGGGCTCTGATTTTATTGGGCGTACCATTTGTTTTGGTGGCGCTTCAGCCTGACTTGAACATTGGCTTGGTGATTCCCGGTATTTTTGTTCTATTTTTAAGTGGGATGTCGTGGCGTCTGATTGGTGGTGCAGCCGCTGCAGTAGCCGTGGCAGCTCCGGCTGCATGGATGTTTGTATTACAAGAGTATCAAAAAAAACGTATTACCACGTTATTTGATCCGGAATCGGATGCCTTGGGTGCAGGCTGGAATATCATCCAGTCCAAAATTGCGATTGGTTCAGGTGGTTCCACGGGCAAAGGCTATACCGAAGGTACCCAATCACATTTAGGTTATCTGCCTGAACATCATACTGACTTTATTATGTCGACTTATGCCGAAGAATTCGGTTTTATCGGTGTTTTCCTGCTGTTTAGTTTATTCACTGCCATTATTATTCGCTGTCTGATGATTGGTTTAAACAGCTTTCATAACTTTGGCCGTTTATATGCTGGAGCCATGGGACTGACTTTCTTCTTCTTTGTATTTTTAAACTCAGGCATGGTGAGCGGGATTTTACCTGTAACTGGAGATCCATTACCGCTCATGAGTTATGGTGGAACGGCAGTGATTTCCATGCTGGCCGGGATGGGCATTGTGATGTCGATTCATACCCATCGATAAATCATTCTAAAAGTCGGACTGGTTCCGGCTTTTTATATACTTAAAATAAGTTGTTTTAAAAATCCTGTTTTGGCCAGAAGAAAAAAGAAGAATATTTTAGAATTCGTATGAAATTAAAAAGCCCTCAAATGAGTAATGCCAGTCAGTTAAGCAGACATTAGAAAAATGTAGTAAAAATGAGTGTATGCCAATACGCTCATTTTTTTTATGACTTTATCTGAAAATTTAGATTGCACCCTTCAACATTCTTTGCCTTCACTCAGCCATTTCAGTGAACTCATTGATTTAAACTGGATTAAAGAAAGCCTACATCAAACAGGTAAGGCTTCTATCAGGAGAAGAAAATTACCTGCCGAACATGTGGTAT